>WFQZ01000190.1 GCA_015486785.1 Thermoflexales bacterium | reverse complement strand
GGGAAAGGGTCAAGCCGCTGCGGGCGCAGGAAATCATCAGGGTACGATCCGAGCTTGGGCCGGGGAAAGATTTTCCTCGGCTTCCGCCGGCCGGCGGTCACCAGCCGGAAGTCCCACCCTTGATTGTGCAAAGAGCGGAAGCCCCGCAGGAGGTCCACGTCAAAGCCGTGCGCCGGGGCCAAGTCCAGTTCGTCCAGCAGTAAGATCACCCGCTGCCCTTGGATGGCCTCTTTGAAGGCCGCCCAGCCAGATCCGCTGCCGCCCAGGCGGCGGGTAACTTGCGCCAGCAAAGTCCCGGCCCTAGCCAGCGGGTCGAAGAGATCCCAGAAGAAGACGTGACACGCCGCATCCTGCGCCAACTCGCGCTTGAGCCGCCAGAGAACGGACGATTTGCCGATCTTGCGCTCCCCCACGATGGCAACGGAGGTCTGTTTCAGGTCACGCCGCAGCCGCCGCAAAAAGTCCGCCCGCCCGATGAAGCGGGCCGGGTCGTGGACGGCGAGGCGGTCGGTGAAAGGGTTGGGCGGCAGATCGCCGCGTGGGACGGGGCGGGGCGCGGGCGACTCCACCCGCGCCCCATCGCCGATGGCAAGGCCTTCGGCATGTTCAATGTGAATGTTGTAGGTGGTGGAATGGCTCTCCTGGGTTTCGGTCATCTTCAGCTCCTGCCGGACGTTGAAATTACACCCTAGCATTGTAGCATGCTGCGCTCCGCGTGGCAATTATGGAGGAGGAGACCGCCACGGGATGGGCGCACAGGCGCAAGCTAAAAGTCTTGCTTAATCCATGTGGTGTGCTATAATGTGCGCATCACAATGAAGGCATGCGCGTAGCGCATTCGGGAAAGTGGGGTTTCCGCCCCACTTTTCTTTGTAAATCGGTGGTTCAAATGTCTGAGGTTAAGGTATGGAGGCTATCTCGTAATGAAGAGTGAGTTTGCTCTGGCTTTTAATCAAATCTGTGCTGAATACGGCTTGCCCAGGGATATTGTGCTGGATGCACTGCGCACCGCTTTGGTCACAGCCTATCGGCGCGATTGGAAGGTGCCCCAACACCAGAGTGTGACGGCAGAAGTCAACTTGAACACGGGGCTGGCTCACATTTTCTTGGAAAAGGTCGTGGTGGCAGACGAGGCGGCGTTGGAGGCGGCGGAGTTCCCCGATACGGCGATTGTGCTGGCGGAGGCTCGCAAGCTCAACCCGCAGGCGAGCATTGGGGATGTGGTGCGGCTGGATGTGACGCCCCGCAATTTCGGACGCATCGCGGCGCAGACGGCGAAGCAGGTGATCACTCAGAAGTTGCGCGAGGCTGAGCGGGAGAGTCAGTTCCACCGGTTCAGCCGCCAGGAAAATGAGATCATCATCGGGACGGTGCAGTCGGTGCGCCCCCGGGGCGTGGTGCTGCACTTGGAACGCACGGAAGAGGCGTTGATGCCCAAGCGGGAGCAGTTGCCCGGCGAGCGGTATCACGTCCACCAGAAGATCCGCGTGTACGTGCTGGAAGTGAAACGCACGTCGCGCGGCCCGGAGATCATCGTCAGCCGGGCGCATCCGTTGATGCTGCGCCGTCTGTTGGAGCTGGAGGTGCCGGAGATCGCCAGCGGGCAGGTGGAGATCAAGGCCATCGCCCGTGAGGCCGGTTCGCGGGCCAAGGTGGCCGTGGCCTCGCACCAGCAGGGGCTTGATCCGGTGGGCGCGTGCGTGGGGATGCGCGGGGTGCGCATCCAAAACGTTTCGCGGGAGTTGCACGGCGAGCGGATTGATGTGGTGCTGTGGGACCCGGACCCGGCGCAGTTCATCGCCAATGCGTTGAGCATGAAGGTGTTCAGCGTCACGCCGGATGAGTACAATTCCCAAGGGCGCACGGCGTCGGTGGTGGTGATGGACGATCAGCTTTCGCTGGCCATCGGGCGGCTGGGACAGAATGCCCGCTTGACGGCGAAATTGACCGGCTATCGGGTGGACATTCAGGGCGTCACCGAGGCCGCGCTCAACACTTTGCAGCAGGTCAACGAATCGCCGGAGCTGCTGGACGATCTCAAGGAGATCGTGCCGCTGATTCCCCGGCTGGCGAACATTATGCACCTGCACGAAGAGGAACATTACCCGTACAACGACGAAGAGTTGAAGGTCATCAAGACCGTCATTGAGGCGGTGAAGAAGGTCGTCATCGCGCGGCGGGATCGCGAACGGCCCGAAGCGGCGTTGCTGCGCAAGCGGCGATCCGCGCAACAGCAGGCGCAGGTGGAGCGGCAGGAGGCGATAGCCTTAGCCCGCAAGCGTGTGCCGCCCGAAGCCTACGAGCGCAAGTTGAGCACGCTTGACCTGGCCGAGAAGGTGCGCCGTCACCTGATCCGCAACGGATTGCAGAACGTGGGCGAGGTGATGGAGCGCATGGCCCTGGGCGACGAGAGTCTGTTGATGCTGGACGGCGTCGGGGCCAAGGCGCTGCGCGAAATCAAGGCCGCCGTGGAAAACAGCGGGCTGCACTTCGTGGAACCGGCGTCGGAGATCGCCGAGGAGGAAGCCGAGACGGAAGCAGCTCCCGCCGCGCCGGAAGTCGCCGTCGCGCCGACCGAGGCTGAAGCATCGCCGGAAGCCGTCCCCGCGCCAACCGAGGGCGAAGCTCCCGCGCCGGAGGCCGTCGCGCCACCGGCGGAGGAAGCGGACTCAGAAAGCGACTTCCCCTTCCAGTTGGAAGAGATCGTTGAAGAAATGGAGGACGTGTTGGTAGAGGAAGAGGAAGAAGAGCTGCCGCCGATCACGCCCGTTAAAAAGAAGAAGCGCAAAAAGAAGTCTCGCACCCTGGTGTATGATGAGGAAACCGGTGAGATGATCGCCGTGCGCCATCGCCGCCGTCGTTCCTCCGACACCTGGGAAGATTTTGAAGACGATTTTTAAGTACGAACGACGATGAAACCCTGGATCGTCCCCTTGGCTCTATCCTGAATGCCGATGAGCATAAAACTAGCGTAGGTCAGGATTGCAAAAGTTGGCGCGTGGTTCATTCACGGGAATGAACCGCCGTCGGAGCAACGGGACGTCGGGATTTCGGCGTCCCGTTTACATTTGGGTAAGTGCAATGAAAAAGAAACATTTAGCGGAACGAATCTGCATCGCCTGCCGCGCGGTGCGCCCCAAGCGCGAGTTGGTGCGCCTGGTACGCACTACGAGCGGCGAGGTGATGGTGGATGAAACAGGAAAGCGAAACGGACGCGGGGCCTATCTTTGTCGCAACCGGGCGTGTTGGGAACACGCCCTCAAGCACGGGATGATTGGGCGCACGCTCCGCAAGCCCTTGACCCCGGAGGAGAAGGCCGCGCTGACCGCTTACGCGGCGACGCTGCCTTGGTTTGACCCTCGCGGGGATCAGCAGAAAGAGGAGGTGTAGTTATGAGTACCAAAGAAGTGATCATACCCGAAGTTATTACCGTCCGTGATTTGGCGAAGCTCTTAGGAGAAACGCCTATCGCGATCATCAAGATGTTGATGAGCAACGGCATGTTAGCCACCATCAACCAGCAGATTGACTTTGACACGGCGGCCATCGTAGCCGAGGAATTCGGGTTTGAAGCCAAGCTCCCCTACGCGGAATTGGAGGAGGAGGACAACATCACCTTGTCGGCCTGGCAGCGATTGCTCGCCAACGAGAAGGAAGAGGACCTCAAGCCCCGGCCTCCGGTCGTCACCGTGTTGGGGCACGTGGATCACGGCAAGACCTCGCTGCTGGATGCGATTCGGCATACGAACGTGGTGGGCAAGGAAAGCGGCGGGATCACGCAGCACATCGGCGCGTACCAGATCAAACACGAAGGCCGCCGCCTGACGTTCCTGGATACGCCCGGCCACGAAGCCTTCTCGGCGATGCGGGCGCGAGGGGCGCACACCACCGACGTCGCCGTGCTGGTGGTGGCCGCCGATGACGGCGTCCAGCCGCAGACAGTTGAGGCCGTGGATCACGCCCGCGCGGCGCACGTGCCCATCGTGGTGGCCTTGAACAAGATGGATCGGCGCAATGCCCGCCCCGAAAAGGTGAAGCAGGAACTCAGCGAACTGGGCTTGATGCCGGATGACTGGGGCGGCACCACGATGGTGATCCCCGTTTCCGCCAAGATGCGCCAAGGGCTGGAGGACTTGTTGGAAGCGATCCTCTTGCAGGCGGATGAGATCGGCGTGCAGGCGAACCCGGACCGTCCCGCCGTGGGCACAGTCCTCGAAGGGCGGTTGGACAAACGACGCGGCCCGCTGGCCACCGTGTTGGTGCAGAACGGCACCTTGCGCACCGGCGACGTGGTCGTGGTGGGCAACACCTGGGGCAAAGTGCGGGCGTTGATGGACGAGCACAACCGCCGCCATCGCACCGCGCCACCGGCCACCCCGACCGTCGTCATCGGCCTGCACGACGTCCCCCAAGCCGGAGATCGGCTGGAAGTGGTGGAGGCCGAACGCACCGCGCGGGCCATCGCCCGCAAGCGGCAGCAGGCAGCCAAGGCCAAAGCGCAGGCCACGCAACGACGCCCCGCGCTTTCCCTGGATAACTTCTCCGCCCGCATCCGCGAGGGACAGATCCAAGAACTGGGGATCGTGCTCAAAACAGACGTGCAAGGCTCCATTGAACCGATTGTCAACTCCCTGGAGCGGCTGAGCAACGATCAAGTGAAGGTGAAAATCATCCACGCCGCGCCCGGCAACATCAGCGAATCGGACGTCAACCTGGCCCTGGCCTCAGAAGCGTTGCTCATCGGCTTCCGCGTAGACCCGGAATCCGCCGCGCGGCGGCTGGCGAGCATGGAGGGCGTGGACATCCAGACCTACGACATCATCTACGAGATCGTGGACGATGTGGAAAAGGCTCTCAAAGGCATGCTCGCGCCGACCTTCCGCGAGGTGATCGCCGGGGAGGCCGAGGTGCGTCAAGTGTTTGACATCGCCAAGGTGGGGCGCATCGCCGGATGTTACATCACGCGCGGCAAAGCCTTGCGCAAGGCCAACGTGCGCGTGATGCGCGGCGAGCAGCAGTTGCATGAAGGCCCCATCGCCTCGCTCAAACGGTTCACCAAGGATGTGCGCGAGGTGAAAGAAGGCTACGAGTGCGGCGTCAAGATCGAAGGGTTCGACGCCGTGGAAGTAGGAGACAGCCTGCTCTTCGTGGTGACGGAGCGGGTGAAAGAATAATCCTCGGCTCCGGCGATACGCCGGGCCATTTTGGGAGGTGCTTATGGGCAAGAAATATCTCGGACGAGTGAGCCATCTCATCCAACGCAAAGTGACCGAGCTTTTGGTGCGCGAAAGTCAGGACGAGCGACTATCTCGCGTCACGATCACCGGCGTCTCGGTCAACCGCGATACCACCCGCGCCGAAATCTACTACAGCATCATCGGCACCCCGGACGAGGTGTCCGAGGTGCAAGCCGCCCTGGACGGCGCGGCCGGCTGGCTGCGGAACGAGTTAGCCCCCACGTTGCGCTTGCGCAACATCCCGCATTTGGTGTTCGTGTACGACCCCTCGCTGGAATACGGCGAGCGGATAGATTCCATCCTAGATCAATGGCACAAGGAAGAAGAAACCCATGATGTTCACCCAGAATCAACTACGTCAAGCGGCAGCACTCCTACAGAAGAGTGAGCGGCCTTTGTTGATCGCCCATCCGCGCCCCGACGGGGACACGGTGGGATGTACGCTGGCCTTACGGCTGGCCCTGCTCTCACTCGGCAAGCACCCCACCATCGCGTGCGTGCATCCGCTGGGGAGCAATCTGGCGTATCTGCCCGGCGCGGATAAGTTCGTGCGCGACGTGCCGGAGGAAAACGACTTCGATTTGGTCGTCGCCGTGGATATGAGTGATCTTTCGCGCACCGGCGGCATCTACAAGGAAAGCTGGCGCGGCAAGAAAACGCTGTTGGTGGTCGATCACCATGCCACCAACGAAGCCTTTGGGGATGTGAACCTAGTTGCGCCGGACATCGCCGCGACGTCCATCCCGATGATCGCTCTGCTGGACGAAATGGGCGTGCCGGTACGGGACGAGATCGCCACGTGCCTGCTCGTGGCCACGCTCACCGACACCCGGGGGCTGCGCACCGCCTCCACCACGCCGGACGTGCTCAAGCTGGTGGCGCGGCTGGTAGAAGCGGGCGGAGATTACAGCGGCGTGATGCAACACACGCTCGACTCGGTGCCCTACCGGCAGATGCGCGGCTGGGGCATCGCCCTGCAACGGCTGCAACTGGAGGGCCGGTTGACCTGGACCACGTTCCCCCTGGAGGAAAAGGTCGCGCTGGGCGTGGAGGATCACGACGACTTGGACTTGGGCAATCTGCTGAGCCGCGTGGCCGAGGCGAAAATCGCCGTCTCCTTCCTGGCGATGCGCGATGATACGGTCAAGATCAGCTTCCGCGCCCGGCCGGGGTACGATGTCTCCTGGATCGCCAAACAGTTGGGCGGCGGCGGACACAAAGAAGCTGCCGGCTGCTCCATCCCCGGCCCGCTGGAGAGCGCGCCGGATCGGGTGCTGCCGCTGGTGCGCGAGGAGTTGCAGCGTCACGAGGGGGTATGAACGGGCTGTTAAACGTTCACAAGCCGCGCGGCATCACATCCCACGATGTGGTGAATGCCGTGCGGCGTTTGGCCGGAATGAGGCGCGTCGGACACGCCGGCACGCTTGATCCGGCAGCGGAAGGCGTGTTGGTGCTCCTCTTGGGCGCGGCGACACGCCTTTCGCAGTATGTGATGGGGGCCGAGAAAACCTATCGCGCGGTGCTGAAGCTGGGCGAAACCACCACCACCTATGACGCCGAAGGCGAAATCACCGCCCGCCGCCCGCCCGCCGTCACGCGCGAGGCCATCGCGGCGGCACTGGCGGACTTTCGCGGCCCGCTGATGCAAGTCCCGCCGATGTACTCGGCCATCAAGCAGCGCGGCAAGAAGCTCTACGAGCTGGCCCGTCAAGGGCGCGAAGTGCCCCGCCCGCCCCGTCCGGTCACCATCTACCACCTGGAGTTGCTGGCCTGGAACGAGCCGCACTTGACATTGGAAGTCACCTGCTCCGCCGGGACGTACATCCGCAGCCTGGCGCACGACCTGGGGCAAGTGCTGGGCTGCGGGGCGCACCTCGCCTCGCTGATCCGCACGGCCAGCGGGTCGTTTCTGCTCTCCGAGGCGCACCCGCTGGAGGAACTGCGTCACCTGGCCGAGCGGGGGCAGTTGGAACGGGCGTTGCTCCCGCCGCAAGCCGCGCTCTACGCCCTACCCGCCGTCACACTCACGCCGCAGCAAGCGCGAGCCGTGCGCCACGGGCAAACGGTGACGCTGGCCGTCCCGCCCGCCGACGCACTCCAAGCCCTCGACGCGGAGGGGCGTTTGTTGGCCGTGCTGCTGCATCGGGCGGGTCACACCTGGCGTCCCAAAACGGTGCTGGCAACATGAAACGCAGCTTACGCACCCGCTTGATGCTCAACTTCCTGATCGCCATCCTGGTGACGGCGGTCGTCGTGGTGGTGCTGGCCGATCTGATCACCTTGAACCAGATCACCTACATGGTCACATTCGCCGGGCAACGCACCGCGCGGCTGCTCGCCCCGACCTTCGCCGAGTATTACCTCCAGCACGGCGGCTGGCAGGGCGTGGAGCAATTGATGATCCGCTATCGGCAGGCCCTGGACGTGCCGCCGCCGCCGCGCCCGATGATGCCCCACTTGCGCCCCGAAACTCACGAGCGGCTTTTGCTGCTGGATGCGCAGGGGAATCAGATCGCCGACAGCGTTCTCCAACATCCCGCGCTGGTGCTTTCGGCGGAGGACAAGGAAAAAGGCTTCCCCATCGTGGTACAGGGGCACGAGGTAGGCCGCTTGATCGTGGTTTCGACGTTGCCGGAGGTGCAGAGAGAGCGGTCGTTGATGCTGCGCCAGATTCGCCGCTGGATGATCCTCGCCGGGGGCGTGGCGATGCTGGCCGGGTTAATCGTCAGCGCGATGCAGGCGCAGCAGATCGCCGCGCCGGTGCGAGCCTTATCGCGGGCCGCGCGGCGCATCGCAGCGGGCGATTTTTCGCAGCGTGTACCGGTGCGCGGAGAAGACGAGTTGGCGGAAATGGCGCGAGCGTTCAATGCGATGGTGGAGCAGTTGGCGCAGCAACAGACCTTGCGCCATCAGGCGATGAGCGACGTGGCCCACGAGTTGCGTACCCCGCTCAGCGTGCTGCAAATTGAGTTGGAGAGTTTGGAGGACGGATTGACGCAGCCCACGGCGGAAACACTCGCCGGGCTGAAGGCCGAGGTGGAGCATCTGGGGCGGCTGGTGGAGGATTTGCGCGTGCTGGCCCTTTCGGAGGCCGGGGAATTGCCCTTGACCCGCGAGCGGGTGGACCTGGCGTCCCTGGTGGACGGGGTGTTGCGGCGGATGCAGGGGGCGGCGGCGGAGAAACACGTCTCGCTGGCGGCGCAAGTGACCGATAAACCGGTGGAGGTGTGGGGCGACGCGCAGCGATTGACGCAAGTGCTGCTCAATCTGCTGAGCAACGCGCTGCGTCACACGCCGTCCGGCGGCGCGATCACCGTGACGGTGCAGCGCGACGGGGAAGCGCGAGTCAGCGTCCGCGATACCGGCGAGGGCATCGCGCCGGAGGTGCTGCCGCACATCTTTGAGCGGCACTATCGCCCCCAGGGGAGCGACAGCGGGCTGGGATTGTCCATCGCCCAGCACCTGATCCGCGCCCACGGAGGGCGCATCTGGGCCGAGAGCCGCTTGGGCGAGGGCAGCACATTCACCTTCGCCCTGCCCCTGGCTTAGGAGGCCGCGATGGATCTGCGGGCGCAAGAGCAGGAACTCAAACGGCGGTGGGCTTACCCGTACCGCTGGCGGCGGGTGCAGAACAACCGCTTTGACGCGGCGACGCGCTTCGTCTACCAGTGCCCCACCTTCGCGCGGCTGTTGGAGGAGATGGAGCGGCGATTGGCGCACGCGCCCGATCCACAGGCTTACCGAGATTACGCGCTGAACCGCTGGTACAATTTCCACGCGGCGCGGGCCGTGGAAGAGATCTTCGCCGCCACGCCGCACGTCACCCCGGCCCGCAACCGCTATGATCGGCTGGTGGATTTCACGTTGCACGGCGTGCCTTTTGACCACAAAACCACGGTCTTCCCCAAAGGCTTCGGGCGCGATCTTTCTTACGCGCTCAACCATCCCCGCGAGTTGATCCGCTGGCTGTACCGCAATCAGAGCCAGGGGCAGCGCAAACATTACGCCAATCGCCTGTTTGTGGTGCTCTACGCCGCCGACGGGCAGCATTGGAAGTTGAAGGCGGAGCTGCTCTGGCTCCGGGGGATCATTCGGGCCTACGTGCGCACTTTCAACGCGGACACTTTGCCGCGCTTTGAGTTTTTGCCCGGCCAAGAGACGCTGGCCGATGTGATTTGGGCGGTTTCCTGCCCCTAGCGGGTCAGTTCAACGATGCCATCCTCGGCGATGGGAAAGGTGTGCCCTTGGGCACACGTCAGCGACCGCGCTTGACGGGTGACGGGGCTGCCGCACCGGGGACAGCGCAATAGCTCGTCCCAGCGGCGCGGGCGGCGGGGAGGGCGCAGCACGCCCGGTTTGGTGGCCCACACCAAGTCGTAGTCTTCCTGCCACGGCTGGACGCGGATCATCTCCAGGGACAGGGCGCGGAGTTTCCGCTCAAACTCATCCGAGGGGCAAGTGCGTCCCGGCATCCAGCGGGCATCCTCGCCGACGCGGTTGGTGGTGAGCAAAGTCCCTCCGGCCCGCAGCACGCGCACCATTTCCCGCAAGGTGCGGTCGGGATGCGGCATAAACTCCAGGGCTTCCAGACAGGCAACGGCGTCGAAAGTGTCATCGGGGAAGGGGAGCACGGTCGCATCCTGCCACAGCAGAACGATCCGCCCGGCCCACGGTGCGGTGACGGCAGCGGCTTGCGCCAGCATCCGCCGCGAAAGGTCGACCCCGACCACCGTGCCGCGAAATCCCGTCTGCTCCAAGAGCACGTGCGGCAGTCTGCCGGTGCCGGTAGCCACGTCCAGCAGCAGCGGATCGGGGATCGTCGCCAGGGCGCGGCTGAGGGGACGCCCCAGGAAGTGAAACTCGTACTCCGGTTCGTAGCCTTTGATGCGGTCGTAGAGGGGCGCGGCGCGGTCGTAGAGCCACGTCACGACCCGGCGGCCCAGGTACGCGCCCTCGGTGAGGATCAGCAGCCAGTAGAGCAAGGCCCCGGCGGCCAGGAGCGCGATCAGCCAGCCGATCACAGCACGCTCGCCACGATCAAGAGCATCGCCAGGAGCCAGGGGATGACGGCGGAGCGATAGGCCATCAGCGAGGGGCGGGTGAGGCGCAGCAGCAGGCCCGGATAGCTCAGCAGGAGCAGGCTACCGGCGGCGATGGGATGATGCTGGGTCAGCAGGAAGGCCACCGCGCCCAGCGGCCCGA
Source organism: Thermoflexales bacterium (assembly GCA_015486785.1). Classification (GTDB taxonomy): domain Bacteria; phylum Chloroflexota; class Anaerolineae; order B4-G1; family SLSP01; genus S014-19. The sequence continues at coordinate 9,667 of WFQZ01000190.1, read as the reverse complement.
CGACGGCCCAAAACGTGGGGGAAGCGTATCCGGCGGCCAGCAGGGTGAGCGCGAGGGCCGCGTTCACGATGGTGGGCGTGAGGCCGATCAGCGTGCCGCCCAGGAGCCACGGCAGGCCGACCCAGGCCACGGCCATCCAGCCGCTGCCGGGCGGGGTTTGTCCCTCGTGCCACAGGGCGGCCAACTCGGCCCAGGCCAGCAGCAAGAGCGTCAACAGGAGCGCGGTGCGCCCCAAGCTCCAGCCCAGGAGCAGGCTGCTCGCTCCGGCCACGAGGGCTTGACGCAGGGGATGCCACAGGGCGGCCCGGCCTAGCTCTTGCCACCAGGCATAAGCTCGCGCCACGGTGTGGTACAGAGCATCGCCGGGGGTTTGCGGTTGCAGGTACGGCCAGCGGGGCAAAGGAGCTTCGGCTTGCCACGCGCCCCAGGTGCGCAGCGGCGACCAGTCGGTGACGAGCAGGGCATCCCAGAACATCAGCCAGCCGCCGGAGGCCAGCGCCAGGCCGGCGGCGAGGCGCGGCCAGGGGATCGCGGTTGCGCTGCCGTGGGTCGCGGCGATCATCCCGCCGATGACGGAGAGCGGGGTCAGCCAGAGCCAGGGGCCACGGTATGAGTGTGCGGTCATTGGTTAGCGGCGGAAGTCGTAGATTTGGCCTTCGCGCGGCCAGGTTGCGCCGCACGAGCAATGAAAGCGCTCCGTGCCGGGGTCGCCCAAGGCCGCGCCGCACGCGGGGCAGCGGAAGAACGTTCCTTCCGAGGCGCGGACGTGTTGGGCCGCGGCCCGCGCCCGCACGAAGACGCTGGGGCTGTATTGCCAGAGCAAGCCGGTGGGCTGGATCAGCGAGTCAAGCCGCACCAGCCACGAGGTGGGGACGAGTTTCTTGAGCAGGGCGGCGCGGAAATGGGAAACGGTGCGCACGGCTTCACGCTGGAGGCCGACTTGCCGCAACTGTTCCCAAATCCAGTGGGGATGAAAGTCAAAGTTCAGCTCCACGAACTCCACCGGCTGAGGGTCAAAGGGTGACCAGGCTTGTCGGCGCAGGAGGTATCGCGCAATGGCTTTGAGGTTGCGTTTGTTGGCAAACTCCAGCACGAAGACGCCGCGCGGGGCGAGAATTTCGGCCACGCCGCGCAGCACAGCCGGGGCGTCGTTGGCGTGGTGGAGGGTGCGTACCATGGTCACCGTGTCAAAGAGACCGGGGACGAAGGGCAGATGGTAGAAGTTGCCTTGCACGTAGATGTAACGCGGTTCGCCGGACGCGCCGCCGCGCCCCCAACGGGCTACGGCTTGCTCCAACTGGGTGCGGGCGTAGTCAAAGAAGACCACGGTGTCGTATCCGTGGTACAGATCGCCCAGGCGGCCATGGCCCGCGCCGATTTCAATCAACGTCCGCCCGCGCGGGGGGAGCATCGTGCGCAGGGCGATCCGCTCGACCGCGTCTTCGTAGGCGCGGAAGGAGGTCCAAAACTCGGTGCTGTAGCGCGAGCCTTCGTAGTTGCAGATGGGTGTATCGCTCATTGAGGGCTGGGTTTGCCAATCGGCAGCGTGGGCAGTTGGTTCAGCATGTCAGAAAGTGGCGAGAAGACGCCGCGCAGTTGCTCAATGGCCGGGCCCATGCCGGATTTATCCAGGTTGAGTTCCACCGGAACGTTGAGCACCACCGGGATGGTGGTGCTGACCGGCACCATCAAGTCCAGGGTAACGGGCAGGGCTAAGCCGGTGGGGAGGTTCAGGCTCACCGTGCCGTTGATCGCGCCGCCGCCGCCCGGCAGCATGAAGGTGGCGTTCGCTTGCAGCGGGACCGGTTCGGTGAGCACCACGACCGTGTCTTGGTTGAGCGGCAAGTCGAATTTGATGGGCATGGTCTGGTTCAAGGGGACATCGGCTTTGATAACCGTCTGCCCCAGGGCGGCGAAGGCATCATCCAGGTTTTTGAGCAGCGGTTTGGCGAACTGATCGGTGATCACCAGGGTGGGAAAGGGGGCGAGGATCAGCACCAGCACCAGGATGAAGTTGACGATGAAGGAGAAAACGATGGCGAAGTTTTTGAACGCTTCCCAGAAGTTCCGTCGGGGCTTGGACGGGGCGGTCTCTTCTACCTCGGTGGTTGCGGTTGGCTCTGAATCAGCTTTGGGCTTTGTTGACATGGTATACCTCCAGATATGGCGTGGCCTGAAATGATGGCGATATGTTACCAGTTTCTATGGAAATGACAAAGGCTTGCGGTCAAGCAAAAAAGGGGACAAGCTCCGTGCCTCTTGCAGTGGAGAGGTTTTCTCACCGCCAAGACGCCGAGAGCGCAGAGAAGTTACCCGTGGCCCTCCGTGGCCTCCGCGCCTTTTGCGGTGAGAGGGTTTCCCACCGCTAGAAGTTGACTTTCCAATGAGGTGATTCAGAGAGACAAAAAGAGAGTGGGGAGCGGAGGAAGACTCCCCACCTTTACTCTGACGCGCACTCGTCAGTGGTCCCCGTTACGGTCGTTCGCCCAGCGTGACGGTGATCTTCTGCGTTTTGCCGTCTCGCAGCACGCTAAAGGTCACTTTGTCCCCCGGCGAAGCGGCGTTGAGGAGGGAGCGCAACTGGTCCATATCGTGCAACGGCGTGTCGTTCCACGCGGTGAGGATGTCACCGCCCACCAGGATGCGCTCGCCTTTGATGGTGACCGGCTTGTAGCTGCCGTGCAATCCGGCCTTGTCCGCCGGGCCGCCGGTCGCCACCTCACCGATCAGGATGCCGGTTTGATCGTTGGGCAAGTCCATCGCCTGGGCGATGTCGGGATTCACGCTCATCCCGCTGATGCCCAACCACGCGCCGCCCGCTTGTGAGGTCTCGTTGTTGCCGCCGCGTGCTTGCTGCGTGGGGCGTTCGCCCAGCGTGACTTCAATGGTGCGGGTGCGTCCATCACGCAGGATGGTCAGCTTGATCTTCTGTCCCACCTTGGCGTGCGCCACGTAGGCCGCCACATCGTCAAAGCCCAGAACCGGTTGGTCATCAATCGCGGTGATCACGTCTCCGCCCACGCGGAACTTTTGATCGGCCACCGTCAGTTGGCGGTCGCTGCCGCGCAATCCGGCCTTGTCCGCCGGGCCGCCGGGCAGCACGTCAATGACCAAGGCCCCGCGTTGATCCGCGTCCAGCTTCATCGCCTTCGCCATATCGGGCGAGAGAGTCGTCCCGCTGATGCCCAGCCAGGCGTGCGCGTGATGCCCGGTGCCGATCAGGTCGGGCACGACTTCCCGCACGACCTTCACCGGCACGGCGAATCCAATGCCCGCCGAGGCGCGAATCGGCGAAATGATCGCGGTGGTGACGCCGATAACCTCGCCTTTGTCGTTGACCAACACGCCGCCGGAGTTGCCGGGGTTGATGGGCGCATCGGTCTGAATGATCTCCGGAATCGTGTACGAAGGCCCGTTAGCCGCCGAGTTTCCTACCGGCAGGGAGCGACCCAACGCGCTGACGAATCCCACCGTCATTGAGTTTTCCAGCCCGAAGGGGCTGCCGATGGCGATGGCGAACTGTCCCACCGCCACCGAGTCGGGAGCGGCAACTTGCACCGGTTGCAGGCGGCCGGACGGCACATCAACTTTCACCACCGCCAGGTCGCTATCAGGATCGGCCCCCACCAGCTTCGCGGGAACGGTTGTCCCGTCGGCAAAGCGCACGGTGATGGAATCCGCCCCGTCTACCACGTGGTTGTTGGTCACAATGTGCCCTTCCTTATCCCACACAAAGCCCGATCCGCTGGCATGTTCGTATTGCTGCTGCGGAGTCTGTCCCTGCGGCATCTGGAAGGGGAAGCCCGGAATGGGCATCAGCTCCAGCGGGTTGCTGGGCGCGGATTCTTTCTTGACGATCTGAATGCTGACCACGGACGGATTCACCGCTTGGTAGATCGCCGCGAGCTGCTCTTGCAGCGCGTCCAGGCTCCCCACCCGACCGGCCACGGAAGCCGCGTTGCTGATCGGCGGGACCGGGGTCGCCGTGGGCGGGGTGCCCTCCGCGTGTGAGACCTGCGGCGGCGAAAGGTAACGAGCCACGAGATTCGTCCCCACGCATCCCGTGGAAAGGATCAACGCAATCAACATAAGTCCGACGAGCCAAAGTTTTTTATTCATAAATGCACCTCCTGTATCTAACCCTCTATTGATGATAAATCGCAGCAAAATCCGGCCTCGAGGGCCGGGATTAGTTTTCCTTCAAAAGTAGCACCTTCTTCGGGGAAGGTGGAGGAGCAATGGGGAAACTCTTAGCCCGCCTGCCTGTTTATTTCCCCATTAATGGCTGCCGGAACCCTGCGCTCCTCCACACCATGCCCGTAATTCCTGCAACTATCACCCCCTTTCATAACTAAGGAACGATGGTTGGAATTTGCCTCCAACGTCTTAACTGTAGCACATTTCCCGCCCCTTGACTTTAAGGACGATTAAGAAATAGCTTAAGAGAAGTTTAAAAGTCGGACGCCAGGAGGCGCAAGCCGCGTGTGGAGGAGATTGCACGATCACATTTGACACTTCGGAGGCAAGGGGTTAGAATCGGGCTTGCGAGATTGGGTGATGAGGCTCACCTTGAACTGCCATTCTGGCTGACGGCCTCTACGGAGAAGCGGTTTCTCTGTAGAGGCTTTTTCTTTGGCCCGCAACGGAGCATAGGAGTAACGATGAATTTTGAGAGCGTCCTCGGTGATACGGATGCCGCGCGGCTTGAAGCTGCCGCGCAACCGGATTGTTTTCCGGACTTGAATTTGGATCAGATTGTGAGCGCGATCACCGAGCATAAGCAAGCGTACAATTTGGCGCCATTTTTCTGGACCCCGCTGCGCGACGCCGAGACCGTCCGCTACAGGCAGGCCGTGATGCAAGACCTGGAAAACGATGCCGTGATGGGGCACATTAAAGCGTTCGCGGAAAGTATGCGCCTGGTGCATCGTTATCTGGCGATGGCGGACACGCTGAGCTTTGACTATCACCGAAAAGGCTGGCATCTGGAAGCGGCGATGACTTACGGGGAGGCCGTGACGGCCCTGGCGCAGTACCTGGCCGACGATCCGCTCCGCTCACGCGGCCTTGTGGGATTCCACGCCTACTTGCAAGGCTACGTCCAGTCCGAGGAATTTCAATCCCTGGTGCGCGAAAGTCAACAGGTCAAGCAAGCATTGGCCGAGGTGAAGTACAGTGTGATCATCCAGGACGGCAAGTTTAGGGTGCAGCGTTACGCTGGGGAAACGGAATACAGCCAGGAAGTGGAAAAGGTGTTCGAGAAGTTCAAGCAGAGCGACGCCCAGGATTATTTGGTGGGCTTCCCGGAAAGGAGCGGGATGAGTCACGTGGAAGCCAAGATTCTGGAATTCGTCGCCAAGCTGTACCCCGAACCATTCGCGGCCTTGGACGGTTTTTGTGCGCAGCACCCGACATTCCTAGACCCGACCCTGCAAGCCTTTGAGCGCGAGATCCAATTTTACGTCGCTTACCTGGATTTTATCGCCGGACTCAAACGCGACGGGCTGCCGTTCTGCTATCCCGAAGTCAGCGCGACGGACAAGGCGATCTCTGTGCGCGAGGGGTTTGATCTGGCACTGGCGCACGCGCGGCGTTACAGCGATCAACCGCTCGTGCGCAATGATTTCTCGCTCCAGGGGCCGGAGCGCGTCCTGGTCGTCACCGGGCCGAACCAGGGCGGCAAGACGACCTTCGCCCGCATGTTCGGGCAACTCCACTACCTGGCGGGACTCGGCTGTCCCATCCCCGGACGGGAAGCTCGCCTCTTCCTGTTTGACCACATCTTCACGCACTTTGAGCGGCAAGAGGACATCCGCAATCTACGGGGGAAGCTGGAAGACGACCTGCTCCGCATTCGCACGCTGCTCAGCCGCGCCAGCAGCGACAGCCTCTTCGTGCTGAACGAGATTCTCGCTTCCACCACCGTGCAGGACGCGCTCTTTCTGAGCAAAGAGGTCATGGCTCGGCTGATGGAGCTGGATGCCTTGGGCGTCTGGGTGACTTTCCTGGACGAATTGGCCGCGCTGAGCGAGAAAACCGTCAGCATGGTCTCGCTGGTTGATCCGGACGATCCCGCCGCACGCACCTTCAAGATCGTGCGGCGTCCCGCCGACGGGCTGGCCTACGCACTCTCGCTGGCCCGCAAACACGGCTTGACCTATGAGCAAATCAAGGAGCGGATGCAATGATAAAGGTCTTCCTACTGCACGCGAAGCGAGACTTTGACCCTTCGCAGCCTTTGCCGTCCCAGGCGGACGACTTGACGCAAGATTTGGGCTTGAACACCTTGTTCAAAGCTATGGCTCAGGGGGATGACTTTTTGCTCCACGTGGCGCGACACGTCATGTTGACGAGCTTGGATGACATCACGGCCATCACCTACCGCCAGGAAATCATGCGCGACTGCCTGAACCATCCGGAGATCGTCAGACAACTCTACCAAATCCCCCTTGAATTTCTGCGGCGCAAGCGCAAACAGTGGCTGTGGATCTCCTCGCGCCATTCAAGCCCCGGCTCCATCCTGAGCAGTGCGCGGCAGTTGCTGGAAGCCTCGCTCGACTTGCTGCACCAGTTGCGGCAGATCGCCGACGAGCACGGTGACGCCTTCGCCTCGGCGGGATTCCGGCGATTTTTCACCATGATCCGCCGGGAACTGGACGATGCGTATCTGGCCATCGTAGCGCAGCACATCCGCAGGCTGCGCTTCCCGCAAGGCGTGCTGCTCAGTGCTAAGCTGGGGAAAGGCAACGAGGGAAGCAGTTACGCGCTCTGCAAGCCTAACGATGGGGATGAGAAATGGTTTCGGCGCATCTTTTCACGCTCGCCGAGCTACACGTACACTTTGCCGCCCCGCGATGACGCCGGCGCACGGGTGTTGGGCGAATTACGCGGCAGAGGCGTTGCGCGGGCCGCCAACGCCGTGGCCCAAGCCGCCGAACACGTGGAAAGTTTCTTCAACGTGCTGCGCTGGGAACTGGCGTTCTACATCGGCGGGTTGAACCTTCACGAACGATTGACCACGATGAAGGCCGCAGCGACGTTCCCGCACCCCACGCCGTCCGCCGAGCGGGAATTTTCGTGCCGTGGATTGTACGACATCGGTCTGGCGTTGACCGTGGGGCAGCCGGTCGTGGGCAACGACATTTCCGCCACGGGCAAATCGCTGGTGATCATCACCGGGCCGAACCAGGGCGGCAAAACGACCTTCCTGCGCAGCGTCGGCCTGGCGCAACTGATGATGCAGAGCGGCTTGTTCGTCCCGGCGCAATCATTTTCGGCCAACCTATGCACAGGCTTGTTCACCCACTTCAAGCGGGAGGAGGACAAGACGATGGAAAGCGGCAAGTTTGAAGAAGAGCTGAAGCGTATGAGCACGCTGGTGGATCACCTCACGCCGCACAGTTTGCTGTTGCTCAATGAATCGCTGGCCGCCACCAACGAACGCGAAGGATCGGAGATCGCGCGGCAGATCGTCAGTGCCTTGCGCGAGAAGGGCGTCAAGGAGTTCTTTGTCACCCATTTGTACGAGTTTTCGCGCCACTTCTACGAAAGAGCAGCGGACGACATCCTCTTCCTGCGGGCGGAGCGACGGCCCGACGGCAGCCGCACCTTCAAACTCAAACCCGCGCCGCCGCTCAGGACCAGCTACGGGGTCGATTTGTACCACCAGATATTCGGGGCGTGAACGGCTACTCCGAGGTTTTGGGCGGCTCTTGCCAGCGCGGCAAAGAGGCCAGCCGAGGCCAAGGCTGAGTGTAAAAGCTCAGATAGTCCACCAGGCCGCCCCGCCACAGCGGATCAAGGTGCTTGCCCGCGTGAACTTGGTAAATGAGCGCGGCTTGATGTTGTTGCAGCACGTCGCGCAGTTTGATCGTGGCCGCTCTGGCCCAATCCTTATCCCCCGCATCGAGGTAAATCCGCTGCGCGGTCGGCTCCTGCGCCAGCACAAAGGGATCGTAGACGGGCGGAGCTTCGTTCTGAGCCAAGGCCGGGCTGTGTGCTCCCACCGCGCCGAAGAGTTCGGGATGCCGCAAGCCGATCTCCAATGACCACACGCCTCCGCGCGAAATCCCGCCCACCGCACGACCGGCGGGCGCACGCCAGGTATGATAGGTCTGGTCAATGCGCGGGATCAGCTCGTTGACGATCATCCCCTCAAAGGAAGCATCGCCGCCGCTGGAGTGAACGTATCGCCCTTTGGGGCCGACGCCGGGCAGCACCAGGATGAACGGCGCGGTGATCTTGCGGCTGATCCAATCATCGGCCAGCGACGGCATCCCCAGCGTGACCCAGTGAGTCTCATCCATCGGCCAGCCGTGGAACAGATACAGCACCGGCAAAGCGCGGTCGGTGTACTGCTCGTAGCACGGCGGGAGGTGAACCAGGCAATGCACGGTCTCGCTCATCGCCTGACTTTCAAACGTGAGTTCCTGAGTTTCGCCGCGCAGGTAAGGGCACAAAGGGGCCGCCTCCGGGGAAACGGGATGCGCTCCGGCGGGCGGGACGCGGCGCAATCCCACGAACGCCAGCGGGAGGAGCACAAGCAGCCACGCCAATCCCAAGAAATGGTGCTTCATCATCGACGCCGTTTCTTCTCTTCCTTGTGCCCCCGGAAAAGAAGCCGGATAGGCGTCCCGGGGAAGGGATAAGCCTCGCGCAAACGGTTCTCCAAGTAGCGTTCGTAGGAGAAATGCACCAGGCGCGTATCGTTGACGAAAAAGACAAACACCGGCGGGGCCACGCTCGGTTGCGTGACATAGTAGATTTTGAGCCGCTTGCCGCGCTTGCTCGGCGGCGCGTGCTCCACCATCGCTTGCTGCACCACTTGATTCAGCAACGTGGTGGAAAGCCGCTGGTAGCGAGCCTCGGCCACGTCAAAAGCGCGGGGCAGGATGTACCGGGTATGCCATCCGGTGAGCGCGGAGATGAACAGCACCGGCACGTAGCTCATAAACTTGAGACCTTCCCGCACTTGAGCCTCAAACGTGGCGCGATCCTTGCGCTTCTCCGGGGTGACGGCGTCCCATTTGTTGACCACGACTATCGCGCTCACGCCGGCCTCGGCGACCATTCCGGCGATGTGGGTGTCTTGCGCAGTGATGCCTTCCGTGGCATCAATCAGCACCAAGGCCACGTCGGTGCGCCGCAGCGAGCGGGCGGCACGCAACACGCTGTAATACTCAACGCCGCGTTGGATTTTGCCCCGCCGCCGGATGCCGGCTGTGTCAATGAGCACCACCGGGCGACCGTTCCAGGTCATTTCGGTATCCAGAGCGTCACGGGTCGTTCCGGCCACCGGGCTGACGATGGCCCGCTCCTCGCCCAACAGGCGGTTGAGCAAGGACGACTTGCCCACGTTGGGCCGTCCCAGAATCGCCACACGCACGGCATCCTCGCCGTATTCCGGCTCCGGTTCGGGCGGCGGCAGCAGCGAGACCACCTCATCCAGCAGATCGCCGATCCCGTGGCCGTGGATGGCGGAAATGGGACGCACCTCGCCCATGCCCAGCTCGTAGAACTCCAGCGCCTCCAACTCGCGCCGCTCGTTATCGGCCTTGTTGGCGACCAGCAACACCGGCTTTTGCGTCTGCCGCAACAGAGCCGCCACCTCACGGTCGGCAGCGGTCAGACCGCTGGCCGCGTCGGTGAGGAAAATGATCACGTCCGC
>WFQZ01000189.1 GCA_015486785.1 Thermoflexales bacterium | reverse complement strand
ATGGCGCGAGTCGGCAGCGACGCCGGGGACTCCCAAGCCAAGCTGAAGCTGCCGTCCCCCCGATTGCGATACACCTGCACCGGCCCGCCGTCTACCCCGACGGCGAAATCCAGATAATAATCGTTATCAAAATCTCCCCACGCCACCGAGCGCACCGGAGCACCGGCAGCAACGGAGAAGGTCGCCGTGGTGGATAACTCCGTCCCCTCGTTAAGGTAAAGCGCGACCGTGCCATCATCCAGGCCGACCAGGAGATCGAGATGCCCATCGTCGTCCACATCGCCCCACGCCAGGCTGCGGACCAGGCTCGTGCTGGCGAGCGTCCAATCCGGTGCGCTGTCGTAGTTGCCGTTGTGGTACACCTGCAAGCCGGACGGTCTGCCGATGGCGACATCCAGCCGCCCGTCTCCGGTCACATCGCCGAAGGCGACGGTGTGCGGGCCGTATCCGCTGGCGCGGAAAGTTTGCGCCGTATCAAACTCCCCATTGCGGTTGAGAAACAACGCACTGTTGGCCTCAGCCGGAGACGCCCCCAGCAGCAAATCCAAATCCCCATCGCCGTCCGCATCTCCCCAAGCCACGCTGCCGGCCTGCGCCATCCCGGCGGGCGTGATCGTCGGCTTCAGGCGCGGGGAAATGGTGGTGAAAAGATGGCTCGACCCATCCCGATTGCTCAACGCCAAGTCCATATCCCCCCGGTCGGACACGTCCACGCCTCGCAAGCTCCACACCTGCCCCCGATTGAGCGGCAGCGAGAGGGAAGAAGCCAAAGGCGTGAAAACATCGCTCGCCGCCAGATAACTGTAAATCCTGAGCGGCGAATCGGCCACCGCCAGGTCCAGCCGCCCGTCGCCGTCGAAATCCGCCCAATCCACCGCCAGCGGCGTCATAAACGGTACCGTGTGGAGCGTTTGAGTAAACAGGGTCAACGATCCATCCGCAGCCCCTTGATAGAGGCGCACTTCTCGTTGCAGCGGGAAAGCAGCGGCCAAGTCCAGATAGCCATCCTGGTCAAAATCCCCCCACGCCATATCGTAGGGGATGTACTCCAACCCGCTTTCAATCTCCAGCGCATTGTCCACATCAAAGGGATTGCTATCCGTCACCACACTCCCGTTGCCGATGTTGGGCAACAATCGCAGCCCGTCAGGGAAATCACCCAACACCAGGTCAAGATCGCCGTCCCGGTCATAATCGGCGGTGGCGAGCGCGGCGGTGGCATCTTGACTAAGGCACTCCACCGAGTGATCGTCCCCGTCGGCGTTAAAGCCGCTGAACTGCCCGCCATCATTGCGATACAAAGCCACGGGACAGGGCGCATTGATCGCATTCGTGCTGGCGATCAAATCTATATCGCCGTCGCCGTCGTAATCGCCCGGCGCCACCCGCACCAACTGATAGGGCGTGGTGAAGTACGAGGTTTGGACGAACTCCTGCGTACCGGCATCGTAGCCGTAGATGTAATTGATGCCGTAGCCGGTGGCGGTATCGTCCGCGCTATCGCCCACGACGACCAACTCCGGGCCGGGGCGGGAAGCGTCCACATCGGCCCAGCGGATGCCGTAGGAAAGGCGGTAATCATTCTCCCCGGCGGTGGGAGAAGTCCACAGACGCTTCAAATAGCCGTCATCGTTCCGGTAGACCGAAGCCCCCAGCGACGAGCCGAGCGCGAGGTCAAGGTCGCCGTCCAGGTCAAAATCCCCCCAATCCTGATCAATCGTTCCGCCCTCGTCGTCCGAAAACCAGGTCGGCACATCGGAGATGCTCCCCTCACCCTCTTGAACGGGCACATGAGCCACGATAGTGAGGATATTGCTGTTAGCGGTGTGATAAACGCCGTTGAGGTAGTAGTAAGCCGAAGCTGAGTGGGAAAACTCCGCCCCTTCAGGCTGGCCGATCACTTGCCCGGAGAAAGTCAGCTTAACCGTCTCCCCCGGCCCCGGCGGATTGACAACCCAAGTGAGGTCGCTGGTGTTGGTGACCACCACCGTGCCGCCAGAAGGCTCCGGCAGCGTATGGCTCTCACTCTTCATTGAACAAGTGTAACCGGCGGAGCTGGCACAAACGAGATCATCCAGCGTATCCCGCGCCAGGCTGACGTTGACGTGCAGTCCGGTGATGGCCTCGGCGTATTGGTTCTCGACGGTGATCGTGTACGTGACGCGATCCCCGTTATAGATGGAAGTCGGATCGGCAGAGCCGGTATCGGCGGAGATGTGCAGGACTACCCCATCCGCCGTCGCTCCGGCAGCGGCAACGAGCGCGTCCTGCGGCGCAGGAGCCGCCAGCACCACCACCGCGCCCCCCATCAAAAACGCGGCAGCCACAGCCAGCACGATCCACCACACCCTTCGTTTACCGCTCATAATTCTCGCTCCTGCCGCCCCGTCCATCGTTGACAGGGGCGTCCCCTGGCAGGACGCCCCCGTTCGCTGTCAAAATGCCGTCCGTCCCCGCACCTACGGGTAAATCTCACCGGCAAACCACGTCCCGCCGGACACCCAGCCGTTGCCGTATCCGCCCCAGCCCTGATTGACCCAGAACCAGCGGTAGTACTTGGTGGTATGCCAACACCAGATGAAACACCGCTTGACCCGCCGCGACCGCCAGTAGTAACCGTAAGCCAGTGGGTAATGCTTGAGCCAGCCGGTCCCGATGATGGCCGGCGTCTTGCGGTACAGAATCGAGTCGCGGGCGTGCTCCCGGATGGAACTCCACTTGATGCCGACGCTGCTGTAATGGGTCGTAAGGTGCGTGCCGGTGCGCCCTTTTAAGTAGTCAGCGGCGTCGCTCATATCCCAGGGAACGGTGGGCGCACTGCCGAACACGCACCAGGTCCCGATGTCGTTCCGAATCTCCCAGGTCATGTTTTCCACGCCGGTGGTCATGTTGGTCGGCGCCCGCTCGTTGCTACCCTTCCCGCCATTCGCCCGATAAATCCCCCAGCGCTGATGCCAGTACGACCAAGAGGAGTTTTCGGCCTGGTAGTCGGCCCAGCCAAAAAGCATCGCCCAGGCAGTGGCCCCGCACCCACTGGGACAACTGGTGTTGTTTACCGAAGTGTGAGCGGGGATTTGGCTGTACATCCGCTGGTCGTTGGTGCCGGCCCAGGCCCAGTAGGCCGCCTCTCCTTCAACCTTGTTGACTCCGGCGATCTGCCCGGAGGGCATCATCGCCATGCTCGTGCCCCCGTTGCCGGCGCCCCGCATAATCAGCGGCAGGTACAGAAAATAAGGCTGGGCGATGTAGAACTTGAAGGACTCGCTCGGCCCGCCGGGGCAGTTGACGGCCACCTCCAAGGGAAATTCCTCCCCGGTCGGCCCCGGCAAAGCGGTGATGCGGTAGATAGGAGGACGTCCGGTAGACTCGACCAATTCCGTAGTGGCGTAGGCCGTCCCCTCCCCACTGGTGGTGATGACCGGGTGGTCGCAGAGCATCGCCAGCGGGTAAATATCGCCGGGGAAGAGCACCTCACCGTACTGACTGGCGTAGCGATCCACATCCCACGCTTCGGAGGCCTCGCGGTGCAGGTCCTCGGTTAGCACCTGGTACGAGTCGGCGTAGCCGTTCTTCAGGGCCTCCCACGACTCCCAGCTCGTCAGTTGGATGGTGGAACTGAAAGGCCCGCTGAAGGTCATCCGACCGTCGGACGGAATCTCCGTGTCATCGTCGCTGCCGGTCTCCGCCGGTGTCCAGGACGCCTCGCTGACATTCTCCGGCTGGTCGAGCCACGCCGTATCCATCCCCGACACCTTGAAAGGGAGCGAGCCTAACGTGGCAGCCAGCGCACCGTTCTCATCCTCGGCGGCGTAGTCCAGGGTGTCAAGTTTGTAGAATTTGACGGCGGACTTGCCATCTTCGGCGGCCCTCTGCTCCAGGATGCGGGTGGGCGGGTCGCCGGTGAAGTTCCAATGGGCGATGGGGAAGTCGTGATCGCCGGTGGAGACGACGACGAAACCGCTGACGACCTCGCCGACCATCACCGGGAACTCGTAGTAGGCTACGCCCCCCATGTCAGGGCGGTAGAGCGGGCGCACAGGAGAGCCGAGCCGGGCGTCGTCCCAGCCGGGGGCCACGCCGGTGCCACGCACATCCGCCAGCAGTTGACCGGCGTACCGGTGGGTGGTGGAGGGCACGTCACTCAAGGGTATCTCCGCCTCGCCGATGTCCCAGAAATCGTTGCCGGTCAGCGTCTTGCCGTCCAGGGGGATCGGGTACTCGATCCAATCCGAGGTGCGGACGGTGCCGCTGATAGTTTTCGCCCCCACCGAGGCGTACCCCGGCGGATTGCCGGCGATGATGTGGTAGAACTCGGCGCCCGTGGTGGAGACGGGCAAGCTGTACCGGCCGTCGGCATCCGTGGTGGCGGTGACGAGCAGGGTGCCCGTCACCGGATAGGCGTCATTGCTCCCGTAGAGCGCGACGGTGACACCGGGGGAGGGATAAGCCTCGTCGCCCGTCTCTCCCTTGAAAATGTGCCCTTCCAGCGTCCAGGTCTCCTGGGGAGAGGCCGCCGTCTGGGGTCCCCAGGAAGACAACAGCCACACAGCGGTGATCGTGACGACGAACAGAATGTAGAGAGTCCACTTCTTGCTCACGCTTTACCTCCTCGATGATTCAGATGCGACCGACCGGCCTCAGTCGCGGCCCGCCGTCCGTAGACGGCCAACACCCAATGCTAAATCACGGCGTAGCCGTTGGACACGGCCAACTGTAGTATCGGTCCGGGCTGGGGTTCGTTTCCAACGTAGACTTGCCGCCGCTGTTATCGTACACCTCATAAACAGCCACCACGTAATAGGCCATCCCGCACTGCGGATTTGGTTCGCTCCACTGCCGCGCCGTATTGTCCAGGTCCGTCTCGCCCGCCACGCGGGTGAACGCACTATACGGCGACGGAGCGCGATACACCCGGAACCCGATGATCTCATTCACGTGTGCCGGATCATAATCCCACGTGATCACCATCGGATCGGCGGGCAGCGCGGGGCCGCTCACGTTGTACGGGGGCGGCGGCGGCTTGGGGTGACGGATGACAAGCTGGACATAGGCATCTTTCTCCACCCCGTCATCGTTGACGGCCACCAACTGAAATTGAGTCGCCGCGACGACCACCTTCGGCGGCAAATCCCACGCCGCCGGTTGCGCCCCCAAACTGACCCCGTCCTCCAAGAGATTCACCTGGGGAACGTTTTTCACCGACCAACTCAATTGCACCCGCGCCCCGGAGACCACCTCATAGCGCAGACTGTTGGAGACCGATCCGCTGCCCAACAGCGTCACATCGTTCGGGTCGTCGGCCCCTTTGGCCACAAAATACTCGATCACCGGCGTAGGCGCGGGCGTGGGTGTCGGCGTGGGCGGAGGAGGCGTCGGCGTCGGCTCGTTCACCGTCAACTCCACCGTCTTGCTGGTGTTCAAGTCGCCATTGTGAGCCGTCAAGATGAAGAACGTGGTTGCGTTGGCCTGCACCGGGATGCTGCCCGTGCTGGCGAGATTGCTGACCGTGTTCAAGGTCGGCCCGCTGATCTCAATATTCGTCGTCTCACCAGATACGGCCCACACCAACTGCACCGTGTTAGCACTGCCCGCCACGATGGCATTGGGCACGGCGCGGAAATCATCAATCACCGGCATCTGAGGCTCCGGCGTCGGCGTCGGCTGAGGGTTCACGTGGACGATGATGCTGCTTTCTTGGCTCGCCGAACGGCCCGCCGCCTCGTAAACGGCGGTGAGCACGTAATTCGTGCTCGCCGGCGGATGGCGGATCTCAATCCCGCTCAAGCTGGCATACTCCTGATTCCACCCGGTGTTGGAACTGGAAAGCCGCACCTTCGTCGCCTGGATCACATCCCATTGGAGCGTCACCGTCTGCCCCTCGGTGACGCTCAACGGGGACACGGTAAACCGCTTGATGATCGGCTCCGGCAGCGGCGTCGGCGTCGGCTCGCTGACGATCACCTGCAACGGCTCGGCGTTCCGCGTCCCGTACCGATTCTCCGCCTCCAGCTCGTAGACGTAAGTCCCGGCCTGGACCGGCGTCTCGGTCTGCTCGCCGATGAACTCACTGCTGCGCAGCGTGCGGGGCACTTTGTTGACCGAAAGCGTCGCTCCATCGGCGTGCTGTACCTCCCACCGCAGCGTGACGCTTTCCCCCAGCACAATCGCGGTCTTATCCACCGAAAAAGTGATCTCCGGATAAACCGCGCCCACCGCGATGTTGGCATCGGCGATGGCGGTGGGGATGAAGGCCAGCAT
>WFQZ01000188.1 GCA_015486785.1 Thermoflexales bacterium | reverse complement strand
GTAATTGCTCACCGCAAGAGGCCAAGAGGAGTGGAAGTGCGACGCACTTGTCGGGAGAGGTACTTCTCCAGGAGCATGCTTCGGCTTAGCATGAATCGTGCTTCGGCCTAGCAAGGAGCATGCTTCGGCTTAGCAGGGTCGGTGCTACCGCCTAGCAAGGAGCATGCTTCAGCTTAGCAGGGTCGGTGCTACCGCCTAGCAGGGAGCGTGCTTCGGCTTAGCAGGATGCGCGGGCCACGGCGCACTTTGAACGTGCGTTGTAACTCAACTAAGGTATCATCTCCGCAACGAATCACTACCGCCCCACAAAGCGCAGGAGGAAAAGTATGACCGCAGTTGAGCACGGCGTGGAAGTCAACCTGGCCGAGCTGCGGAGTCAATTGACCGAGCGGCTGGCCCTGATGGTCATCGCATTCAGCGGCATCGCGGCCTGGCGGGCTTTATCCTGGGAGCCGTTCCCCTTCGTTCCGTTCTGGCTGGCGCTGGCGTTGCTGGGATTGGGCTGGAGTGTTTACGGGCTACGGAAACGGCATCCGGTGACCGCCCAGCACTTGATGGCCTGGGGGTTGATCCTCGGATTGGTGGCCGCGATGGCAATTTTCCCCCCGATATGGCTGCCCTTCTTGAGCTTGATGTTCGTCTTCGTCGCCGGGATGCTGGTGCCACGCGGAGAGTTTACCGCAGCCGGAGTGATCGCCGTGGCTGCCATGGCGTTAAATCGGCTAAGTGGGAGAGATTACCCACTCACCACGCTGCTCGTGGCACTGGCACTTGAGATCGTGCTGACGTGGATGATCGTGTACACCCTCTACAGTGCCTTGGCGTGGGCATGGACGATGCAACAGCGAGCCGATCAGCTTCTGGAAGAGGTACGCGAGGGGCAAGGGAAACTCAAACGCACGCTCAAATCGCTCAACCTGACCAATTCCCTGTTAAGCCGCGCCCAACGCGAGTTATTAGTCGCCCGGCGGCAGGCCGACGCAGCACGGGTGATGAAGGAACAGTTTGCGGCCAACGTCAGCCACGAGCTGCGCACGCCGTTAAATCTGATCTTGGGGTTCAGTGAACTGCTGTACTTTTCCCCCGGCATTTACGGCGAAATGCAATGGTCGCCCAAATTACGCCGCGCGATTTACCAAATCTATCGCAGCAGCCACCACCTGCTGGAGATGATCGACGACGTGCTCAATCTCTCGCGTTTCGAACAAGTGGGCTTCACGTTAAACAGAGAGCCAACACCCTTGGCGCCCCTACTCCAAGAAGCGGTGGAGATCGCCCAAGATTTATTCCAAGGAGAAGCGGTCACTTTGCAAACGGAGTTCGCGCCGGACCTGCCCACATTAGAGATTGACCGCACCCGCATCCGGCAAGTGCTGCTGAACTTGCTCAACAACGCCGCGCGGTTCACCGAGGAAGGGTATGTACGAGTCACGGCCCGGCAGACGGACGATGAGGTATGGATTGGCGTCAGTGACACCGGGCCAGGCATCCCGGCGGATGAGCTGTCCCGCATCTTTGAAGAGTTTTATCAAGTGGACCGCACCTTGCGCCGCAAGCATGGCGGCACCGGGCTAGGATTGGCAATCAGCAAACGATTCGTGGAAGCCCACAAGGGACGCATCTGGGTAGAAAGTCAGGAGGGCAAAGGCACCACCTTCACCGTGGCCTTGCCCCTCACCTCCAAGAACTATCTGCGGGCGCAGCACTCGCCCCTTGATACGACGCTCCTCCGCACTTCCTTGCGGGCACCGCTGTTGGTGGTCGAGCCGGACCCGGCAGTGCCGGAGATGCTCCGCCACTACCTGGAAGGGTATGAGATCGTGCAAGTGGGCGATCCCGCACAGTTAATGGAACAAGTGGTGCGGCATCACCCTCAGGCCGTAATCTGCAACATGCCCCTTGAGCAGCTATCGGATACAGTTCGGGATGCGCTGGGGATGGTAACGTTCATTGAAAGCGCACTCCCCAGCCGCAAGCGCGTGGCGGAATCGCTGTCCGTCGCCGCATGCCTCACCAAACCGGTATCGGCCAAACAGCTTTTGCACGAGATCGAGCAATTGGAGAACGTCCATGAGATTCTGGTGGCGGATTACGACCGAGGGTTCTGCCAATTGGTCGATCAGATGTTGGAATCAAGCGGACAATCGTTCACCGTGCGACACGCTTACGATGGCGTGGAAGCTCTCCAGGCGATGAGGGAACATCGCCCAGATATGTTGTTGATGGACATGGCTTTGCCGGAGATGGACGGGCTTCAAGTTTTGGCCGAAATGCGCCAGGAGCAGCGGTTGGAAAATATACCGGTGTTGCTCTGGACGGCGGGGAATTATATGGAAGAGGCTTTGGAGCATGGGGGCAAGCGGATGATGGTATGGCGCGGCGCAGGATTTTCCACGATGCAAGTGTTGCAATACCTCAAGGCGATAGTGGAAGTGCTGAAGTCCAACTACGCGGACTTGTCATCATTGGACGAGGAATTCAAAGCACTTGTAACTGCCGCAGCGTCTCCAACAGCGCGTCCCGACGAAGCGGCTTCGGGAGAAACGCCGCCGCGTTCAGAGAATAAGCCAGGTCCGGGTTATTGATCACCGAGCACACGATCACCGGAATGGCGGCGGTCTGAGGATTGGTGCGCAATCGCTGGAGGATCTCCCAACCGTCCATTTCCGGCATCATCACATCCAGGATGATCACCGCCGGATGGGATTCTTGAGCCAGGCGCAACCCTTCCCGCCCATTTGTGGCCGCTGTGACCCAACAAGTCAAGCCGGTCAGATAATCACTCAGCAGCTCCGCCAACCCCTCGTTATCATCAATGACCAGCACCATCGGGCAACGAGCGGCCATCCGTAAAGTGACCACCGCGCTTGACGCCGGCACCATCTCTTGAGTTACCGACCATTCCAACCGCCGCAAGAGTAACGCAATGGTGGGATCGGCCACCGGCTCACCTCCCGCCGTAGGGGCCGGGTAACGCAAGATAAGGTGGGCGATCTCGTCCTTCACCATCAATGAGACACGTAACTCTTGCGCTCGTATGCGCCCCACCGCGCGGCTGAGGAGGTTGATCAGCACCGGGCGGGCGATCACCGGGTTCGTGGAGATGAGCAGCGGGGCCGAGGGGGATTCGATCTTCAGATGCACCGAGTACAACTCGGCCAACCGCGAGACGGCCTGCACGGCACGGAGCAACAAGGCCCGTATGTCAGTGGGCTGCGTGTAAGCATCCAGACGGGAAATTTCAACTTGCACAGAGGAGAGCGGTTTCTCTTCCTCGGCGGGATTGTCCGGCAGACGTGCCCACAAAAGCGCGGCGACGCCGGCTTCTCCACGCCGCAAGTCACGGTGGACTTGGCGCAAGGAAAGGCCCAACTCACGCGCCACCTCATGGACGGTCAACCCTTCCACAT
>WFQZ01000187.1 GCA_015486785.1 Thermoflexales bacterium | reverse complement strand
TTGAGCCTCCTTTAAGGTAAAAGATCGTTTATTGGTTCTTGAGCATCAACGGCAGGTAGACTTTCCAGCCTGAAATGACGGTCAAATGCGGCCCGGTGTAAATGTTGTTGTGCTCGTTGGTCTCCTGGATCATGCCGAAGGGTTGTCCCCAGGGTGCGCCGCCTCCCCACGTGACATCGGCTTGGGCGTAGGGGATGTAGGCTCCGGCCACCGGTGCGGTGATGTCGCCCAGACAGGGGTATTCCTGGCTCGCGCCGGCGGCTAGTGCCCCAGGCCAGGCGTAGCAAGTTTCCCCTTGATGGTCAAAGGGGCTGAGCGGGGCGGTGGCGGTGATCTGCGGTTTGATGTAGACGGAGGTGACAAATAGCCAGGAACCGCTGCTGCCGTCCCAGCGTTTGGTGATGTCCACGTTTCCTTGATTTTTCACCGTTACGTAGATGTGGTATCGCACGCCGGAGATCGGTGATGTCGGCTCGAAGCGCATGCCGGTGATGATGAGGTCTGGGCCGTTGAGCGCGTCAATGTCGGTGGCTTGATTGTTGCTGAGGTCCGGCTCGTAGGCATCTGCCGCCGGGGTGTATCCGATGGCGACGTGGTTTTCCACGTTGAGCACATCCTCGGGGATGGTGTTGGCCAACCGGACGGTGAAGGTGACCACGCCCGATTGCCCGGCGGCCAGGGCGGCGGCGTGTCCTACGTAGCTATCGCCGACGCGCGTCCAGCCGGAGCCTGCCGGCACGATCACGTAGGTCAGCGGGGTGATCGTCTCGGTCAACACGACGTCTTGCAGCAGCACGCCGCCGGAAAGGGTGGTGTTGGTGTAGCGGATGGTGTAGGTGAGCGTATCGCCGGCTGCCGCTTGTAGCACGTGATCGTCCTTGGCGATTTGCACGTCAAAGCGCGGAAGGGGCTGGATTTGCACGCAAGCCAGTCCCAGGTCTTGCCGGGGGAAGTTGTCGCCCAGTTGCGTTTGCACGTCGTTGCACGCTTGTTGGGCGGCGGCCAATCGCGCCACGTGAGCGCGGAAGGTGTAGGTGAGCGTCTCCCCCGGCGCGATGTCCTGATCGCGCCAGAGCAGCTTTTGCCGCTCCCCGTTGAGCAGTTGCGGCGTGGGCGTGCTGCCGAGGGCCGCGTCAAAGGTGAGTGACAGGGGCAGGGTGTCGGTGAGGTGGAGCGTGGTCGCGCTGTTGGCCTCGGTGCTGATCACGAGGGTGTAGGTGACGAGTTGGTTGGCGGGGACGGTGGCCGGGGACGCGGTTTTGTGGACGTGGATCGCGGGCGAGCCGTTCACCGTGACCGGCGCGGCGGGGCCGCTGGGCGGCAGGAGCAGCGTCGCGCCGTTTTCGTCCACCTGCGCGGTGAGCCAATCTGGGTAGCTGCCGGAGGGCAGCCCGCCGACGCTGCGAGCCTGGAAAATCCACACTTGGGAGCTATCGGGCGCGAGTGCCGCCGTCGGTTTCCACGTTAGGCGGGTGCGTCCCCCGTAAGTGCTGACGGTGGGAGCTGCGCCGGAGACCATCTTTTCAAAGGTGAAGCCCAGCGATAGCGTGTCGGTCACCACCGGCGAGGCCCACGAATTTTGCGTGCCGTTGTAGAGCGTCACGGTGTAGGTGACCAGATCGCCGGCGTTGATGTATTGCGGCGTGGCTTGTTTGCCCAAGGCTTGCACGATGTCCACGTCCGTGGCGTGATTGTTGTCCGTCTGCACTTCAACGCCCGCGCTGCTCAAGGTGTAGTCAATGCCCGCGCTGTTTTTGATCACCAGCAGATCGTCGGGCAGCGGATCGGGCACGCGCACCACCATTGAGAGCGTGCCTCCGGCTCCGATGGGCAGATCGCCCACGGTGATCACAAAGTGCGAGCCGACTTGCGTCCAGGCGTCGGCGTTGAGCACGGTGAGTTTGTCTAGCGGCGTGAGCGTGTCGGAGATCACCACGTTGTGCAAGGTCAGCTCGGAGGTGGCGGCGTTGGTGTAGCGGATGGTGTAGGTGAGCGTTTGCCCGGCCTCCGCCGTCTGCTCGCCATCCGATTTGGCGATCTGCGCGTCCACCAGCGGGACTTGGGAGACGTTCACGCAGGCCAGGTTGACCAGCGGCGGTTGGACAAATGAGTTCATCCGCTCTTGGACGGCGTTGCAGTATGTGCCGTGCGCTTGCGCATCCGTGTTGACGCGGAAGCTCAATGTTTGGGTGAGGTGCGGGGCGATGCTCAGCCCCGACCAGAGCACTTGTTGCCGTGCGCCGGCGATCACTTGCGGCGTCGGCGTGGGGGCGATGGCGGCGGCGAAGGTGAAGGAGTAGGGCAAGGTGTCTGTGACCACCAGCGCGTAGGTGTCGCTCGTTTCATTATATAGAGTGATCGTGTAGACGACGCTCTGCCCGGCGTAGATGGCGTTGCGATCCACCCGCTTGTGGACGATGACGGTCGGCGGGCCTTGGACGTGTACCGGTGCTGTCGGCTCAAGCTGCGGGATCGTGGTGATGGGATCGCCGTTGGCATCGTTGGCCGAGGCGGCTAACTGGTTGTAGTAGTCCCCTGTGGGCAAGTCCGCATCGGCGCGGGCCTGGAAGACGATGTGTATCGCCTCCCCCGACTGGACGATGTCGGGATACGACCACTTGATCACCTGCGGATTGTCCGGGTCCAAAAACTCCGTCGGCCCGACGACGGTTTTCACGAAGGCGAATCCGGCGGGCAGCGTGTCGGTGATGAAGCAGTCTTTCATATCCGTGTCGGTGGTGCCGTCGAACAGGGTGATGGTGTACGTCACCAGGCCGCCGGCGTCCACGGTGAGCGGGGTCACATCTTTGAACAGCCCGATGCCGGATTTGACGTAGACGCCTACTTCGTCGGTGTAGGTTTTGTACAGTCCCCAATGGATCGGCGCGGTGGCGGTCACTTGATTGATCCAGGTGCCCAGGTTGGTGTAGGCGCGAGCCTTGAAGACCAGGCTGGCGGTGCTCTTGGGCGGGATTTCGTCCGGCTGCCACACCAGCGGATTCGTATGCACCGGGGGCGGGGTGGTGGTGCTGCCCAAGTACGTCCAATCCTGGGGCAAGGTGTCGGTCACGATGATGCCGCTCACCGGTGCGCCGGTGAGATTGCGCACGTCGAGCGTGTATTCCACTTCGCCGTAAGGGCCTACGGCGGTGGGATGCGGGCGTTTGCGCAGTTCAATCCCGCGATTGACCTGCAAGGTGTATTTGCTACTGGGGATGCAGTATTGCGGGTCGGCTTCCTCCGTGACGAGGGCTTGACTGGTGTAATTCGCGCTCTGCGTGGAGTTGTCCACGAACGGCACGCTCAACGTCAGGAGGATCGTGGTCTCTCCGCCGGCGGGGATGGTGAGGTCGTTCCAGTAGAGGGATTCGGCGTCCTGGCTGCTGGTGACCGGGGTGGTGGATAGGACGGCATAGTTGCCGTAGGTGGCGTTGGCGGGGATGAGCCACTTGAGCACGATGCCGGTGATCGGCCCGGTGGGGTTGATGCGGTTGTCGCGCAGCGTGAGCGTGAGGATTTGAGTCCCCAGCACGGAGACCGGGTTGGGGTACGCTGCTTGCAGCAGGGAGACGCTGGGCGTGATCAGCACCGGCGCGAGTTTGGGCAAATTGCTGCCCACGATTTCGGGGGAGAAGATGTGGAAGGAGACGGTGCCCGATTGTTGGGAGAGCTTTTTGGCCTTGCCGCGATCTTCGCACCAGGGCGTGCCCAGGCCGGTTTCCTCAGGCGTGCCGTTGACGATGGCCTGGAAGGCATGAGACCACTTTGCGCCGGGGGGCAGCAACACGGTGGGCGAAATGAGATGGTAGTACAACTCGTCCCCATCGGCGGGATCGGTGAAATGCACCGAGCTGAGGTCGTCGCTGAACTCGGTGACGCTGTAGGTGGTGCGCGGCGAGATGTTCAACAGCTCCACCGAGTAAGTCACCAGATCGCCTTGGGTGATTCTATCGGGCGAGACGAATTTGTTGATGCGGAAGGGCGTATCCACGCGCACGCTGGCCGAGTTGAGCGGGCAGATGCTGGTGCTGGATTCATAGGCGACGATGTAGTTCTTGTACGTGGTGTTGGCAATCCCGTCCACTACGGCGCGGAAGATCACTTGCCTGGATTGTCCCGCCGGGATGCCGGGCAATTCCCAGTAGATGACGTTCGGCTCGGTGGTGGTGAATGGCTCAATCGTCGGCGTGACCATGGAATCGTAGGCGAAGTAGGTGTTCAAAAGCGGCTCGTAGGGCAGCGTGTCGCTCAGGATGATCGGGCCGGGCAGGTCGCGGTCGCTGACGTTCGCCAGCGTGATGGTGTAGGTGACCAGCTCGCCGGGGATTTGTAGCGTCGGCGCGGCTTTCTCGGATAGCAGGAGTTCCGGGTCCACGATCACCACGGCCATCGTGTTGTCGTCGTGTCCTAGATACGTCCCGAATCCGGCCACGCCGGCGGTGGCCGTGATCGCGTTGGCGTATTTGGTCGATCCGGCGCACTTGTTGGGGATGATGCTGCCGGGCACGGAGACCACGTAGGTCATGCTCAATGCGCCGTAGGGCGACAACGCCAGATTGTCCCAGCGGATTCTCGTCCCGCTGACCTGCGTGGGTTGGGTGCCGGTGACCACTTCGGAGAAGACGAACGTGGGGAACAGGTCGTCCGTGATGCGCAGGGACGAAAGATCGTCCGCCGTGGGATTGTAGAAGGTCAGCGTGTAGGTGATGAAGCGGTGAGGGTAAGTGCGGTAGTCGGCGGTCGGTGGGGCGTGCGTGTGCACTTCCTTATCAAAGGGGCTGAGCAGGCGCAGTTTGACCGTCGCTTGGGCGTTGGCGGAGCGGTGCGGCATGCCCTGCGCCTTGGCGTAGACCTCGCGGTTGGAGATTTGCAGGTAGACTTTCGGATTGTAGGCTATATGCGCCGGGACGCGCACCACGAAGATCAGCGTCGCATCGCCGCCGGGGTAGAGCACGTAATCGCCGGGGAAAGTCCAGCGCAGTATGCCGGTCGTGCTGTCATACGTGGCGACGGCGCCGGAGATGGTGGATGTCGTAGAGATCAGCGCGTCGCGCACGTCGGCGGGGAGCGTCTCCGTGACCACCAAATGCTCCGCCCGCCAACTGTCGGCTCGTTCGTCCCCGGCCATGTTGTGGATGTCCAGCGTGTAGGTGATCAGCCGTCCCGCACGGCAGTACTGAGCCGGGGCCGTTTCGGCTACATCGCTCAGCTCCAGCGAGAGCAGCGGCGCGACGATCAGCGTGCTGGCGACGGGCGTGGTGGCGTTATCCTCGCCCGGCACGTAGGCCACCACCGAGTTATCGAGGCTGGTGGGGCCGGTGGTGCCCCAATTTTCCTCCAGACTGTAATTCTTCAGCGTCGGCTGCGCGGTGATCGGCACGGTGGCGGTGAACACGATGCGCACGCCCGCGCCGGCCGCCAGCGGATTGAGTTCCCACGTGGCTTCGCCGCGCCGCGCCGGCACGTTGAGCGTGTGGGTGAAGCTGGCGATGGCCGAGGGCGGATCGGCGGTGTAGCCGTTGAACAACAGCAGGATGCCGCGATCCCACCAAGTATCCCTGTTGGGCGGAGCTTGCTCCATCCCCGTGGTCCAGGTGTCGTAGAGTTCAATGTCGTTGACGGTGCTGCCGGAGGTGTTGGTAATCCACAGGACGTAAGTGATGATGCCGCCGGAGAACACGGTTTCGGGAGCTTCCTGGGCCACTTGTAAGGAACTGGTTTGCGGTTGCGAAATCGCCTGTCCGCTTGCGGAAAGTGAGAGCAGCAAGAGGCTCAAAAGTCCAACGGCACCGCCAAGTGCCAGCCATAATCCGCCGTGAGTCTTCAGCTTATCCGGATCGTTCATAACCTAATCTTCTCCTGGGCTTTTTGCCGTGGCGAGGTGGGGGCGGTGGTCTTAAATTGCACTTCATTATATGGTACAGGGGGGTAACTGTCAATAAAGCATCCTTGGCGCGGTTTGCCCATCGCCGAGGGGTTGGAGGATAGTAAAGAGGTGCGACGCACTTCCGAAGTGCGTCGCACCTGCGTAGGCTATTTCCGTAAAAGGTAAAATTCCCGCTGCCCGCAATTGCTAAGCTAGGCGAACTATTTTATCGCTCATGGTATACTTTTCGCAATTGCTCGCCGCGAGCGAGGCGGAGAGCGCGAATCGGGGCTGAGCAGTGATAACCTTAGCAGGAAACGGATCGGATCCTAGTAGGAGATGGATCGGATCCTAGTAGGAAACAGATCGGATCCTAGTAGGAAACGGAGTGAATCCTAGTAGGCCCTTGTGCTAGATATTTGGGAACGCCAGAGCCTTGATGTGAAGGGGGTTAGGATTTTTCAACAAGCGATTGATGTAAATACACATGGTATGGGCGGTGAGCTTAGAGTAGAGTCGCGCACATAGTCCCTC
>WFQZ01000186.1 GCA_015486785.1 Thermoflexales bacterium | reverse complement strand
CACGTAGCCAGCCGCCAGCCGCCAGCCGGGGAATCCTTCCAGGGATTCAAAGAGCAGCGGCTCGCCATCGTGGCGGGCAATCGTGTTGGCTACGGCGAACTTTGTGCTCAACGGCTGCCGGATGTGTCGCAGCGTGCCACGCTCTTCAAGCTGTGAAAGGAAATCTCGCAAATCCATCATGCCCCCGTGTCCAACGCGCTCAAGTCCAGCGTGTCGAGGAAATCCTTGAACACGCCCAATTCCTGTTCGCGCACCTCCAGCTCCAACAAATCGGCTTCCGGGGTGATCGCGGCCTCATCCATCACCGCCTCGGCCACGTAAATCGGTGCGCCTACGCGGACGGCCAAGGCCAGCGCGTCACTGGGACGCGCGTCAATGGTCAGTTCTTCCTTTTCCGTTTCCACGACCAGTTGAGCGTAAAAAGTCCCGTCCACCAGCGCGTTGATGGTCACGTGCAGCAAGTCGGCCTCCAGCAGCTCCAAGATTTCCACCAACAGGTCGTGGGTCAGCGGGCGGGGGATTTCCACACCTTCCAGGCGCACGGCGATGGCTTCAGCCTCACACGTGCCAATCCAGATGGGCAAATAACGTTCTTCCTCCAGGGCCTTGAGCACCACGACGCGATGGGAAGAAACCAGGCTGACTTGTATCGTTTCCAGTTTGACTTCAATCATGGCTCTCCTTCATCTTGGCTCCCGCTGCCGAGCTATGCAAACATTATATCCCGTCGGGAACGAAGTCAAAAATGAGCAGCCTGATTTTATAGCGCGGCTTCTGCGACTTCGGCCCATTGTTCCAGTAGCCGATCCAGTTTCTCGGTGACGCGGCGATACTCAACGCCCAGCTTGACCACCCGCGAGGATTCTTGCGCTCGTCCGGCGGCCTCCAGGGCCACGCCGAGTTCGCGTTGGCGAGTTTCCAGCGCGGTGATCTCGGCTTCCAGCGCGGCCAGATGAGCTTGTTGCCGCTCAACGGCCCGCCGTTGTGCCCGCTGTTCCCGCACTTTTGCCCGCCGCTCCGCCTCACGGGCGGCGGTTTCCTTCTGTCGCTGCTCCGAGCTGCCGCCGCGCGTTTCCTGATGCCATGCTTCGTAGGCCGGATAATCGTCGAAGCGGCGCAACCGGTCGCCGTCCACGGCCCACACCTGGGTGGCGATAGCCCGCACCAAATAGCGGTCATGGCTCACCAGGAGCAGCGTGCCGTTAAAGTGCAACAGCACCTCCTGGAGCGTCTCTTGGGAGGGCAAATCCAGGTGGTTGGTCGGTTCGTCCAGCAAGAGGAAGTTGGCTTGCTGGAGCGTGAGCAAAGCCAGGGCGACTCTGGCGCGTTCTCCGCCGGAAAGCACGCCCACTTTTTTGAAGACCTCGTCCCCTCGGAAGCCGTAGCGGGCGAGGAACGAGCGGCTCTCGGCCAGCGAATCCATCCCGGCCTGGAGCAGCGTGTCAATGACGGTTTGTTCGGGCGCGAGGTGTGCTTGGACTTGCGCAAAGTAGCCTATCTGCACCGCACTCCCCAGGCGGATGCGTCCGTGCAAGGGCGGAATCTGCCGCATCAGCGTGCGCAAGAGCGTGGTTTTACCTGAGCCGTTGGGGCCGACGAGGGCCACTCGTGCGCCGCGCCGAATTTCCGCCTTGGGGATGGTGAGGAGCGGTTGCCCCGGCTCGTAGCCCACTTGCAAGTCGCGGAGGCGCAGCACCAAATCGCCGCTGCGCAGCGTCGCTTGCAAGTGGATGTTGATCGTGGCTTCGTGTTTTACGTCCTCAATGCGCTCTAGCCGCTCCAGCCGCTTGAGGCGGCCCTTGGCTTCCGCGCTGCGCTGCCCGCTGTGGTAACGTCGGATGTAGGCTTCGGTCTCCGCGATGTGCCGTTGCTGTTCCAGGTAAGCGGCGTGTTGCTGCTCGCGTCGCTCCCGGCGCAGCACCAGATAGCGGGAGTAGTTTCCTTTATATGTGTCCAACTTGCCGTGTGCCAGCTCCCATACGTGGTCGGCGATAGCGTCGAGGAAAGCGCGGTCGTGCGCCACGATGATCAACGTGCCACGCCATCGCTGCAACCGCTCCTCCAGCCACTCAATGCCCGCCAAGTCCAGGTGATTGGTCGGCTCGTCCAGCAACAACAAGTCCGGCTCTTCCAGCAGCAAGCGGGCCAGCAAGGCCCGCGTCTGCTCGCCCCCGCTGAGGTGCGCCAAGGGCGTGTGAAACTCTTGCGGCGTGAATCCCAGGCCGCCCAGCGTCTGCCCGATGCGGGCCTCATAGGTAAACCCGCCGGCCTCCTCGAAACGGTGCAGCAATTCGCCGTAACGGATCATCGCCTCCTCCGCTTGCTGCGCATCCGGGGAAGCCATCTGCCGCTCCAGTTGGCGCAAAGTGGCCTCTTGAGCTTGCAGCGTGCTGAAGACGCGCTCCATCGCCTGCCACAACGTCCCGCTGCCGCCGAAGTCCGGGGTCTGGGGGAGATAGCCTAATCTCAACTGCGCCGCGCGATGCACGACGCCCTCATCCGGCTCCAGCCGCCCGGCCAGGATGTCAAGGAGCGTACTTTTGCCACATCCGTTGCTGCCCACCAGCGCGATCCGCTCGGCGGGGTGAACGTTTAGAGAAAGGTCGTGGAAGACCCGATCAGCACCGAAATATTTGGTTAAATGGTGCGCGGAAAGTAAAGCCATAGGCAAATTATACCGCACTTGCGGGTGCGTCGTGAGCGGGCGCGAGAGAGTGAACAGCGTTTGACAATTATCGGCTATTGTGTATACTTGCGCCCGTTGGTTGGGGCACTCTTGACCATCTGCTACTTAATGCTATTTAGGGTGACACGCCGACGTAGCTCAGGTGGCAGAGCATCCGCCTTGTAAGTGGAGGGTCGTGGGTTCGATCCCCACCGTCGGCTCTTGTGGGCAGTTGTTCCGAGCGGCAAAGGAGGCTGACTGTAAATCAGCTGGCGTACGCCTTCGGGGGTTCGAGTCCCTCACTGCCCACCTTTTTGTTTGCCCACGTAGCTCAGTCGGTAGAGCACTTTCTTGGTAAGAAAGGGGTCATCAGTTCAAGTCTGATCGTGGGCTTTTTTAGTCGGGTTTATAAAGGCGAGTAGCTCAATTGGGAGAGCAACGGTCTCCAAAACCGTAGGTTGCGGGTTCAATTCCTGCCTCGCCTGTGATTTTAGAAAAAGACACCGCTCTTAGAGCGGTGTCTTAAAGTGTAAGGCTAGTATGCGGAGGCTCTTAGGTGGCGAGCAAAGGTAAGCAAACTAAAAAAGAAAACGCCGTGGCGCGTTATTTCCGTGAAACAAAGGAAGAATTGCAGAAGGTTCGTTGGCCCTCGCTCGAACAAGGCTGGGTGATGACGAAGGTAGTGATCACCGTCACTGTGGTGGCGGCGGTCTTCCTGGGCCTGCTGGATTTTTTCTTCGGCTGGATGATTAGTTTCATCGTCGCGCGTAACCCCATATTCTACGTTGTGGGACTGGTGATCATGCTGGGCCTCTTGGGGGCAGCATACTGGATCGGTCAAGGTGAAGAGGTCTAGAGCTTTTCTATGGCTGTGAAGCAAACTCCTCCCGAAGAAGAATTTGAGGAAGCCTCCGGGGCACTCCCTGAGGTGGAACTATCCACCGGGGATTTGTTCGAGCAGTTTGGAGAGGAAGCTCCTCAAGACGACGTGCCGCGTCTGGAGTTTGCCGAGCCGGCAGCGGATGAATCAACAGACGTACTCCCCGCGCCTTTCGCCGAAAAGGACAAGCCGGCGACAACCGACGAGCGGGCTTGGTACGTGATTCACTGCTACTCCGGGGCCGAAAACAAAGTGAAGCATAATCTGGAATCCCGCATTGAGTCTATGGGAATGCAAGATTATGTTTTCCAAGTCGTCGTGCCCACCGTGGAAGAGATCGAAATCAAGGAAGGGAAACGCCGCACGGTGGAGCGATGTTTGTATCCGGGGTACATCATGGTGCAGATACGCTTGACCGATGATTCCTGGTACATGGTGCGCAACACGCCCGGCGTAACCGGTTTTGTAGGAATGGGGAACGTTCCTACGCCCTTGAAGTCGGAATCGGTCCAGGGAATCCTGCGGCGGATGGAAGCATCCGCGCCGCAAATTCGAGCCACCTTCAAGAAGGGGCAGAAGGTACGCATCATTGAAGGGCCGTTCACCGATTTCATCGGCATAGTGGAAGGCATCGACGAGAGCCGCGCGAAGGTGCGGGTCTTGGTGTCGTTCTTCGGGCGTGAAACACCCATTGAGTTGGATTTTTTGCAGGTCGAGAAAACGTAGCTGTGCGCGAGCATAGCTCGTCGTTTAATTTAGAGATTTTTTGCGGAGTAACTTATGGCTAAAAAGAAGATCAAGGCAGTAGTGAAGTTGCAGATCCCCGCCGGTAAGGCTAATCCCGCCCCGCCAATCGGCCCGGCGTTAGCGCAACACGGCATCAACCTGATGGGGTTCTGTAAGGAATACAATGCGAAGACCTCGCACTTGGCGGGGAACATCATCCCGGCAGAGGTTACGATCTATCAAGACGCTTCATTCACGTTCGTGTTGAAGACTCCCCCGACGGCGGATTTGCTGCGCAAGGCCGCCGGTGTGCCGAAAGGCTCGGCGGAGCCGAACCGCGTCAAGGTGGGGACGATTACGCGCCAGCAGTTGCGCGAGATCGCCGAAACCAAGATGAAGGACATCAACGCGAATGACATTGAAGCGGCGGAGAAGATCATCGCCGGGACCGCCCGGAGCATGGGGATCACGATTCAAGATTAAGGGCTTGCCCTTAGCATTCGGTGGGAGGGCGAAGGCCCGTTTGACCACAAGGAGGAATTATGCCGAAACGAGGAAAGAAATATCTAACTGCGGCGCAGAAGGTTGATCGCGAAAAAGCGTATTCGCCTGAGGAAGCGATCAAGCTGGTGCGCGAGGTGAGTTACACCAAGTTTGATGGCACGGTGGAACTGCACTTGCGGATGGGCCTAGACCCCCGCCGCTCGGATCAGTTGATTCGGGGCGTCGTGCGTCTGCCCAACGGATTGGGGAAGCCGGTGCGCGTGTTGGTTTTCGCGGCGGGCGAGGATGCGCAGTTGGCGCGTGAGGCCGGGGCCGATTTCATCGTCAATGACGACGAGGGCTTCAAGAAAATTATGGGCGGCTGGGTGGATTACGATGTCACCATCGCCGTGCCCTCAATGATGCCCAAGGTCGGGCGGTTGGGCCGGGTGCTGGGTCGGCGCGGCTTGATGCCCAACCCCAAGACCGGCACGGTCGTGCAAGGGGAAGACCTGCCCCGCGCGATCAAAGAGGCGAAGGCCGGGCGCGTGGAGTATCGCTTGGATCGCAGCGGCAACATCCACTGCCCGATTGGGAAGCTGAGCTTCACCGATGAGCAGCTTTTGGGCAACATGGCGGCGATTATGGATACAATTCGTCGTGTGAAGCCGCCGGCGGCCAAGGGATCATACGTCCGCCGTGTGACGCTCGCCCCCACGATGGGGCCGGGCGTGAAGGTCGATGCGGTGGCCGCTTTGGCGATGGAGCCGGATTAGCGGAAGTTTTTTATTGCCGAAGACCGCAGGGGCGCGACGCGCTTAATTGTCCTGCCGAGGTAAGGAACACGATGAACACCGGATACGGTGATCAAAGTCCTTGCGTCGGAAAGCGCAGGGACTTTTTTTGTGGCAAGTTTTTAGTTACACCGGAAGGAGGTGAAAGAGTTTGGCTATTACACGTGCTCGTAAAGAAGAATTGCTGGCTACGTACAAGCAGCAACTGGCCGAAAGCAGTGGCCTGGTACTGGCGGATTACACCGCTTTGACCGTGCCCCAAATGCAGGACTTGCGGCGCAAGGTGCGCGAGCAGCAAGGCCAGGTTTTCGTTGTCAAGAACACACTTTTCAGCAAGGCGCTCAAAGACGCCGGGCTAGAGGCCCCTCAAGGACTGTTGGTCGGGCCTACGGTAGCGGCGTTCTGT
>WFQZ01000185.1 GCA_015486785.1 Thermoflexales bacterium | reverse complement strand
GTTGTTGATCCTGCTGCGTCTGGCCGGTGCCCTGGCTCAAGACCACGCGCATTTGGATTTGATCGCCGCTATCCACGCCGGCGCCCGGCACCAGTTGCTTCAAGGGCAACGCGATCTCCAAGTCTTGCCCGCCGACGGCGACGGAGGGCGAGTCCGCATCGGCCTGCCACTGCTGCCCGTCGAAGGAAGCGAGGGTCGCGCTGATGATCTGCGCTTGCGGGCCGAAGGTGACTTCCAGCAAGCGGGTCGCACCGAAGCCCAGGTAGCTGCTCGCGCCCCCGAAGCGGGAGAACGCGCTGGCGTTTCCGCCGCCCGGCGGGAGGAGGTAGATGCCCACGGTGCTTTGGCCGCCCAGACCACCGGCACCGGTCAACGCAGCCCACGGCTGCTTGGCGGTAATCCGCAGGTAAAGCGTATGGGCGTCGAAGCCGTAAGCCGCTTGCGTGAGCGGGATGCCGCCGGAGGCCATCGCGCCGCCGCCTACGGCGTACACGCCCGCACCGTCCCATTCGCCCTCGGAGATCGTCCCGTCCACGGTCGGCGAGATGAGCGAGGTGGCGTTTTGCGTCGCCTGCGCCGGAGCTTCGGCGATGATCGGCACGCTCAGCCAATCGGGCGGAGTTGCGCCCAGCACGGTGTAGATTTGCTTGAGCGTGTCGCGGTACTGCTGATCAAAATCCGCATCCGAGCCGGAGTTTTGGTCGGCCCCGTACCACCAGAACCAGTCAGAGCCTTCGGCGATGCACATCAGGTCTTGCGCTTGCGCCAAGGCCTCGTCGCTGGGCGGCGTGCGGGAGCCGTTTTCGTACTTTTGCAGCATCTCGCGCACTTGGCGCAGGTAATCCCAGGCGCGATTTTCCTCGTCCTCGCCGATCCAGGTGGAAAAGTCGTGGTTGATCCACGAGCCGGGCCACAGGTTATCAATGGCGCGGCTTGGCTCTTCGGGGAACATCGCCAGGTACTCGGAGGGCGTGACGGTGACGATGGAATCATCGGCTGAAAGTTTCCGGTAGAGCGAGTTGAGGAAGTCCTTGCCGTCGTTGGGGTAGTTTTCCCAAGCGTTCTCGCCGTCCAGGATGACGGTCACCAGGTGCGGGCCGGTTGCGCCGCTCTTTTTGAGCTGCGCTTGGATGTCGTGCAGCCGCTTGATGAAGTCCCCGGCGGCGGCACTGCCCGGCACACCGGAGTAGGTGAAGCCGACTTTGTCCGAGAGGACCGTATCGCGGAACACGATGGCGACCGGAATTTTATCCGCGCCCATCACGGTGTAGGGGCGGTAGAGCGCGTCCGCATCCTGCACCACGTCGTTGGTGTCGCGGTCAAAGCTGTCTTGTCCCAGCGACTTGGCCAGCACGCCTTCATCCGAGGCCATCCAGTGGATGCCGCTGCGGGCGACCATGTTCACGATCTGTTGGGCGACGGAGCCTTCCGCCGGCCACATGCCGCGCGGCGCAACGCCGAAGTGATCTTGGTAAAGCTGCACGCCCTTTTGAAGCTGCAACACCGCATCCCGCCCGAAGCGGAACGGCGGCACGGGCACTTCCAGCGAGGGTAAGGCCACTTTCGCCAGGTTGGTATCCACCAGCAGCGGGAGGATGGGATGCGCGTAAGGGGTCATCGTGACTTCAATCTGGCCGCTTTCCTGCATTTCCTTGTGGAGCGGGATGACTTGCCGGATGAGCGATAGGTGTTCATCAAGCACCGTTTTCTTGTCGGCCTCGGAAAAGTCGCGCCCTTTAGCCACCAGCGAGGCCAATGGCTCTTGCGCCAGCCAGTCCGGATCGGTCCACGCCAGGTTGAAGAGCACCTGCAAGTCGCGGAAGTCCTGCTCGGACCAGCCGCCGTTGATCGCCGCGCCGACCGCGTCCTCATCGGCGGGACGTTTGGCCCGCAGCTCCACGTAACGCGGGAAACGGTCAATGATCTTGGGGTTGATATCAAAGAAATAGCGCAGGATAAACCGCTTGTCGTCATCGGTGAGCTGCGCGGCGGGGATTTCGGTATGCGTCCAGTAGGCATCCTTCGCGCCGGCATCGTAGTCATCCAACTGGCGGATGAGACTGGGCGTGAGGTTGAAGGTCACGTGGACTTTGGGGTACTTCTTGAGCATCGCCGCCATATCCACGTAGTCTTTGGCCGCGTGCAGACGCACCCAGGGCTTGGCGTAGACGTTCGTCTGCGGGTCTTTGTAGTACACCGGCTGATG
>WFQZ01000184.1 GCA_015486785.1 Thermoflexales bacterium | reverse complement strand
GCCTTCAGCCTGGACTATCTGATCAACCGGCAGACGATCAGTGAGGCGGTGGTGAAGACCGGCTTGCTGCCCGCTTTTTCCGCGCGGGCGATCTTCGTCAACAATACCCGTTCGCTCATCGGGGCGGCGATCTTGTCGCTCTTCACGCTGGGGATTCTGGGGATGTTGATCTTGCTCGCGCCGATGTCGCTGCTGGTGTACGTGGGGCAGCAGATCGGGTGTCTGGGGGTGAATCCGTGGGGCTTTTTGGCGGTGTTCATCCTGCCTCACGGGGTTTTGGAGTTACCGGCGGCAATCCTGGCTACGGCGCAGGCGATGCGGATGGGGGATGTGATCCTCGCTCCGCCGGATGCCGGCGGGGGAATCGCCGGCATCTTCCGCGAGATCGGACATTTTGTGAAGTTGCTCGTGGCGGTGGTGCTGCCGTTGTTGCTGGTGGCCGCTTGGATTGAGGCGCACATCACGCCGGAGCTGGTGGTGCGTTATTTCGGCTAGTCCGATTTAGGCTCCGCAAGCGGTTCGCAAGTCACGTGCAGGTAGGCGAAGTCGCCCATGGGAGGAATCAGGTCTTTGATTTCGACGATCTGGCACGTGAGTTTGCCCAGTTGAATGACCTCGCCCACGGTGGGAGCTTGTTCCTGGTTGATGATCGCCCCCGGCTGCTTTGTCCCGGTGACTACGTAACTGACCTTGTAAATCATCGCAAGGCCTCCTCTTGAGTAACGCACGTCAAGTTGCGCACGCGCAGTTTGAAGGCGACATCACGGGCGATGTTGGTCATCATCCGGTAGCCGACTTCACATTCTTGCTCCCAGAGCGAGAGCAACGATTCACGGGTAAAGGTGAAGATTTTTGCTTCCAGCGAGAGGCAGCGGATGGAAGCGGAGCGCGGGCCGGCGTCAAGTAGAGCCATTTCGCCAAAGCTCTGCCCCGCGCCCAGGATTACCAGGCTGGAAGCGCTTTCGGTGAGGCTGGAAACGACTTCAACCATGCCTTCCAAGATGATGTGAATTTCGGTGCTTTGGTCGCCCTGTTTGAGGATCACATCTCCTTGGTGGAAGATTTGGAGCTTCCCAATCTTGATTAAGGATTCGATTTGTTCGGTGGTCAGGCCGTTGAATAGTTCTACTGATTGTAACGCGGCGGTGATCTCCATAGCTAACTCCTTCCCTAAACTATACGTGGATGAAAGTTCCCCAGCCATTGCACGATGGGGAATTCGCTCCGCACCAGCTCATACAATTGCTTGTCCGCCGTCCAGTAGGGACAATTGAGGTGCTCGGCCAAGGCCAGATATTGAGTTTCGTATGCGGTGGGGCGGTGAAAGTGCGCGGCCAGTTCAAAAGCCCGCTCGGAAAGGCCGGGCATATCAATGAAGCGAATGTCCAGGTTCAGCACTTCTTGCAAAGCCATCCGTGAGTCTTTGGCCGTCATTTCGCCTTGGGCACTTTTATGATACAGTACCGAGGTTACTTCGTGTACAAAGAGCAGCGGAGCTACCGGCTGCCAGTTTTCGGCCATCCATTTTTCCCACAAATCCAGGGCGGCGCGGCTGGATGGCTCGGCAGTCACAATGGCAATGACGATGGTCGGGTCAACGCACACTCGTGATTTTAACATCTCGCTCCTTACGCATCTGGTTCAGTTCTTCTACGCTGCTGGACATTTCGCCGTATTTGTCGAAAAGGTATTGCTGGAACTCGCGGAGTCGTTTGACTTGGGCCAGGCGTTTCCGCCGCTGGATTTCGATCTCCAATGCTTCCACTACCATCCGTGAGCGTTTGCCGGCCGGGACCATTTGCTTAACCTCCTCCCATAAGTCGGAGGGGAAAATTAGGGTGACGCGCGTTGTTTCACTCATAGTCGCCTCTTTTCATATAGATGTTTCGCATTATCTAGGCGTATTATAACATACGGGGCGTAAGTATGCAATTCTAACCGTTGCCGCCGGGCGTGAGCCGAGAGTCCTTGAGCCAGGCTGAGCAATTATCATCAGGAGTAACTGCTCACCGCAAGAGGCGCGGAGGGCGCGGAGAAAGAGCCAAAGATGAGTTCTCTGTGCTCTGCGCTTCGGCAGTGGCTTTCGGATTGAAGGTTTGAAGCTCTGGAACACGGAGATTATCCCGTTTATGCTTGCTCTCAAGCTGAGCAATTATCATCAGGATGTATAATAGAGGCAACTGCTTGGAGCGGTAGAGTTCCGCCCGTTCAAGGCACGAGCCTTCGTGATTGACCAAAGTTATCTCAGGAGCCAATGATGCATTCTTACATTGTTTTTGAAGGTGTGATCGGGGTAGGCAAGACGACGTTGGCGCGTTTATTGCAGCCGCGCTTCCAGAGTGAGTTGCTGTTGGAGGCATTTGACGAGAATCCGTTTCTATCCGATTTCTACAGCGACCGCGCCCGCTATGCGTTCCAGACGCAGATATTCTTCTTGCTCAGCCGTTACCGGCAGCAGCAAGCTGCGCCGCGCTTGTTACGGCAGCGATCCTTGCTGGCGGATTACTTCTTTGAGAAGGACAAGCTCTTCGCGCATCTCAACATCACCGGCGATGAGCTGACGATGTATGATCATTTGTATGCGGCTTTGGCGGAAAAGGTGCGACGGCCCGACCTGGTGGTGTATCTGCGGGCCGACGTGGATACGCTGATGGCGCGGATTGCGATGCGCGACCGGCCTTACGAGCGGCAGATGGATCGGGGGTACATCGCGGCGTTGGCGCGGGCGTATGAGGCGTTGTTCACGCACTACACCACCGCGCCGCTGTTGGTCATCGAGAGCGATGAGATGGATTTTGTGCGCCGCCCCGCCGACTTGGCACACATTGAGCAGCGTATTCGCGCTGCGCTGGCCGGTGTCCGTCAGCCGAGCTTGCTGCCTCGGCCTGAGGCCGGGGGCGCGGAGACACCCGTTCAGGGGGCGGATGCTGCCGCCGCGCTTGCGGAGTTGTACGCTGCGCACCGTCAGGCGTTGCAGTCGTTGGATGTTCTCGCCCGCAATTTGGGACTTGATCCGGAGGAACTATGAAGAAGCACTTTATTGCCATTGCCGGAAACATCGGCGTAGGAAAATCCACCCTGGCGACGCTGCTCAGTCAGCGGTTGGAGTGGGAGCCGTTCTTGGAAGGGGTCAGCGACAATCCTTACCTGGCCGATTTTTACGCCGATATGGAGAAGTGGAGCTTCCATTCGCAGATTTTCTTTCTGGCGCGACGGTTGCGCAATCACCGCCAACTGCTCACCCGTCCCAACTCGGTGATTCAGGATCGCACCGTCTACGAGGACGCCGAGATTTTTGCGCGGAACTTGTACTTGCAGCACTTGATGAGCGAGCGAGATTACGCCACCTACACCGATTTGTACCGCGCGGTCACGGCGATCTTGCCGCCGCCCAACCTGGTGATCTACTTGCGGGCATCCGTCCCCACGCTGGTGGCCCGCATCCAACAGCGCGGGCGGACTTTTGAGCAGCAGATCGCGGAGGAGTATTTGACGCGCCTCAACGAGCTGTACGAATCGTGGTACGAGCATTTCTCGCTCTGCCCGGTGCTCGCGGTGCCGGCGGATCGGTTGGATTTTGTGGCCCACAGTGAGCATTTCGACCTGATCGTCCAGAAGATCCTCGAACGGCTGCAAGGGAAGGAGGTGGTGAGTTTTGACTAAGGCTGTTTCCTATAGCACCTTGATGTTTTTGCATCGTGCCGCGCGTTTGCTCGGCGAGACGCTCGACAGCCACGAAATCTTGCGGCGGATGTTGCACCTGACCCAGCAGCATTATCAACCGGACGCTGTTTCTGTGGCCGTGGTGGAATCCGATGGTAGCCTCACGTTTCAGGCAGCTTCCGGCGCGAAGGCGGCGCAAGTTGTGGGAATGCGCTTGCCGCCTCAGACCGGCATTGTGGGTTGGGTGGCCGAGCGCGGGCAGCGGTTGTGGGTGCCTGATGTGTCCCGCGAGCCTCGGCATTACAAGGATGTGGATCGTGAAACTCGTTTCCAGACCCGCGCCGTTTACGCCGAGCCGGTGAAGATCGGATCGCAAACCTTGGCCGTGCTGGAAGTCATCAATCCGGCGGAGGGGCAATCCTTGTCCGAATTGCAAGTCGGCCTGGCCGGTTTGGCTGCGCTGGCGGCCCCGGCGATCCGCAACGCGCAGCTTTTTGAGCAAGCGCATCGCGTTGAGGCGCGATACCAACATCTGTTTGAGTACAACGTGAGTCCGATTTTGGTGTTTGATCGGCACGGGCGGCTCTTGGAGGCGAATTTGGCGGCCCGCACGCTGCTGGATATTTCCGGCCCGCAGATCGGACAGTTTTGCCTGGATCGGCTTCATCTATCGGAGGAGCGTTTTGCCGCGCTGCAGGAGCAGTTGGACACGCAAGATGTCGTCCGAGAAGAAGTCCAACTGCGGGTGGGGGAAGAAACACGCCATCTTGAGGTGAGCATTTCCCGCGTCCCGCCGGACAATTACCAGTGGTTGGCGCACGACATCACGGCGCGGGTGGACTTGGAGCGGGAACGGCAATATTTCACCGATATGATCGTTCACGACCTGCGCAACCCGTTGAGCAGCATCATTCACAGCCTCGAATTGCTGAATACCGCGTGGGGCGAGATGGATATGACGATTCCGGTATCCCAGGTGCTCAACATCGCGCTGCGCAGCAGCCACAAAATGGAGCGGCTGATCAGCGACATCCTCGATAGTGCGCGGCTGCAAGTTAAGCAGAAGGTGAGCAATATCTCGGAGATTGAGATTAAGCCGCTGGTACAAGAGGCGGTGGAGATTCTGCAATCTTCCATTGAACGGCGGCATCACACATTCACCCAGCAACTGGCGGACGATCTGCCGACGGTGCGTGGGGACGCGAGTATGTTGCAACGGGTGTTGTTGAACGTGCTCAACAACGCCATCAAGTTCACGCCCAACGGCGGAAACATCTCTCTGGCGGTGGAGGCGGATGATGTGGTCGTGCGTTTTACGGTGCGGGATGATGGGCCGGGTATTCCGCCGGAGCAGCAGCCCTACATTTTTGATGTGTTCACGCGCGGCAACACCGGCAACGTCAAAGGGAGCGGATTGGGGTTGGCTTTCTGCAAGCTCGCGGTGGAAGCGCACGGCGGCACCATTGCGGTGCAGAGTGAGCCGGGAGCCGGCAGCACCTTCATCTTTACCATCCCGCGCACTTTGCCGTCAGACCTTCAGGAGACGTAAAATGACCGAGCGATTGTACTACGAAGATTCGAAACTGCGGGAATTCACAGCTTCTCTCGTTGAGCAGCGAGCCGGCGAGCGGGGATTGGCGGTGCGGTTGGACCGGACGGCCTTTTACCCCACCTCCGGCGGACAGCCGCACGACACGGGCACGCTCAACGGGCACGTGGTGAGCGATGTGTGGGTGGATGAGGGCGGCGAGGTGTGGCATCTGCTGCCGCAGACAGACTCGCTGGGGGAGATCGGCGCGGCGGTGCGCGGGGAGATCGACTGGGCGCGGCGGTTTGATCACATGCAGCAACATTCGGGGCAGCACATGCTCTCGGCGGCTTTTGTGAAGTCGCACCGGGCCAAAACCATCGGCTTCCACCTGGGGGCGGACTACAGCACGATTGATCTGGAACTGCCGCATCTTTCCTGGGAGGCGGCGGCGCAAGTTGAGGACGCGGTCAATCAAGCCGTGTGGGAGGATTTGCCCCTCACGGTGCGCTTCGTGACGCCTGAGGAACTGCCGCACATCCCCTTGCGCAAGCCGCCGCAGGTCAAGGAGCACGTGCGGGTGGTGTGGATCGGCGAGTATGACGTGACGGCGTGCGGCGGCACGCACGTCAGCCGCACGGGCGAGATCGGGCTGATCAAGATCACCGGGCTGGAGCATTACAAAGGCGGGATGCGGGTCACGTTCCATTGTGGCATCCGCGCCCTGCGGCACTACCGCACGACCCATCAACTGCTGCGCCAAGCGAGTCAATCCCTCTCCGTCGGCGCGGCTGAAGTTCCGCAAGCCGTCGCGCGGTTGCAGGCAGACCTCAAGCGGACGGGGCGCGAACTGCACAAGCTCCAGGCGGAACTGGCGCAGGTTGAGGCGGAGCGGCTCTGGGAATCGGCGAGCGAAATCGCCGGAAAGCGCGTCCTGTACGCGCACTGGGCGGATCGCCCCTTCGCCGTGGCGCGGGGCATGGCCTCGTACCTGCAAGGGAAGCCGCGCACGGCGCTATGCTTCGCGGTGACGGAGGCGAAGGGGACGAAGCTGGTGTGTGCCCGCAGCAACGATCTGCCGGAGTTGAACGCGGCGGTCATCCTCCGTGATGTGGCCGCGACGCTCGGCGGACGTGGCGGCGGTTCTCCCGCG
Organism: Thermoflexales bacterium; assembly: GCA_015486785.1. GTDB lineage: Bacteria > Chloroflexota > Anaerolineae > B4-G1 > SLSP01 > S014-19. The sequence continues at coordinate 2,748 of WFQZ01000184.1, read as the reverse complement.
ATGGCTCAAGGCGGCGCCGGCCCGCATGCGGCGGCGGAGATTTTGGTCGCACTTCAGCAATCCCTCCGCCGCGCGACGGAAAGTTAAGGAGCGGATGATGCGAAAAATCGCCCCCGGTATCTTTGTGGAAACTGAGTACACGCCGTACAACCTGGGAATCATTACCTTGTCGGAGGGCGCGGCTCTGGCGGTGGACGCGCCCCCGGATCCGGAGCGGGCGCAAGCGTGGCGTGCCTTGGTTGAATCTCAAGTTGGCCCGCTGCGCTATCTCGTGTTGACCGATGCGACGGCTGAGAAGCTGGTAGCGGCAGCTTTGTGGCGCGACGTGCCTTTGGTGATCACGGAGCGCACTCAGGCGATCCTCGCCGCGCTGGTCGAGGAAGGCTGGCGCAAACTTGTGCAGGAGGTCAAACTGCGGCACTCAGGCCGAACGACTTGGGAAACGCTCAAGCCGCCCACGCCGGCGTTGATCTTTGAGCGGGAGATGCAATTTCATCGCTCCGACGGCTCGCTGTTGTTGACGACCGGCCCTGGGATCATCCCCGGCGATCTGACGCTCTTTGATGAAGCGAGCGGTGGGCTTTTTGCCGGGGACATTGTGGCGGTCACCGAACCTTCCCCCGCGCTGGCTACGGCGGATTACGCCCCTTGGCTGGCGTATCTCAACGAGCTTGCGCAACGTCGTGAGGTTCGTTGGATTGTCCCCGGACGGGGCGACGCGCCGGTGTTCCGTGCCGAGCTGGCGCAGCAGCAGGAGTTAATGAGCATCCTCCAGCAGACCGCGCGGAAATTGACCTCAAACAAGACTCAGCTCGGGGCCAGGGCGCGGGATTTGGGACAGATATTTTTCAATCGCGCCGGGAATCGTGCGGTTAAACATCTGCGGCGGGCTTTGGAGCATCTGTTGGCGGAGCTGACCCCGCCGCCGGCGTTACCACCGGCTCAAAGTGAGCCGCCTGTTCAGGAGGAGCGCGATGCGTAAGTTTTCATCCTACGGGCCGGTGGATAAGGACCTGCACTACTACGTGCCGCGCAAGGAATTGGTGGCGAGCGCGTGGCAGCAACTGCGCGGCGAGCCGCCAAGCAAGGGCGGACATTACATCACCGTATGGGCGCCGCGTCAGCGCGGCAAGACCTGGGTAATGCGCGAGGTGCTGTGGACTTTGCAGAAAGACCCGTATCTTGATGTGCTCAAGCTCAACCTGGAGCACCTCAAAATGACGGATGATGTGGATGTGGTGATCAACGACATCGCCAAACGCATCATTGAGTCCCTGGCGTTGGACATAGCTCCTCCGGAGCACCTCAATCAGTTCTACGACGTTTTCAAGCGCGGCGTGCTCCAGCGTCCGCTGGTTCTGATTATGGATGAGTTTGACGCGCTGACTCCGGATGCGATCAACGGCATCGCCAGCGTGTTCCGCAACATCTACATTCAGCGGCAAGATCAAGCGGATCGCCCCAGCGAGGCGCGGGACTACTTGCTGCACGGCGTCGCGCTGATCGGGGTGCGTTCCGTGCTGGGGATTGAGAACCAGCGCGGGTCGCCGTTCAACGTGCAGCGCAGCTTGCACATCCCCAACCTGACCGCCGACGAGGTCAACCAGATGTACCATTGGTACATCCGCGAGTCGGGGCAAGAGGTAGCGCAGGATGTCATTGACCGTGTGTACTACGAAACCCAAGGGCAGCCGGGACTGGTCTCCTGGTTCGGGGAGCTGCTCACCGAGACTTACAACGAGTCGCCTGACCGGCCCATCACGATGCCGCAGTTTGAGCGGGTGTACAGCCTGGCGTTGAACGTGCTGCCCAACAACAACATCCTCAACGTCATCAGCAAAGCGCGGCAAGAGCCGTACCGCTCGTTGGTGCTGCAATTCTTCCAGACGGGCAAGAAGACCAACTTCCGCTACGACGAACCGCACCTCAACCACCTCTATATGAACGGCGTCATTGACTGGGAACTGGCGGAGAACGGGGAGTACTACGTCAAGTTCCCTTGCCCCTTCGTGCAGAAGCGGCTCTTCAACTACTTCGCCTTTGACCTGTACAGTGATGTCGGGCGGCTGTACAAGCCGTTTGAAGACCTCAGCGACACGATCACCGAGCGCACGCTCAACGTGAAGAACCTGCTGCGCCGCTATCAGGCCTACCTGCACCAGAACCGCCGTTGGCTGTGGCACGACGTGCCGCGCCGCAAGACCGATCTTCGCCCCTTTGAGGCCGTTTACCACTTCAACTTGTATATGTATCTCTACCGTTTCCTCGAACGCCGCAAGGCACAAGTCGTCCCAGAGTTCCCCACGGGCAACGGCAAGATTGACTTGCTCATCCGCTACGCGGGGCGATTGTACGGCATAGAGGTGAAGAGCTTTGTGGATGACTACGAGTACAAGTTGGCCTTGCAACAAGCGGCGCGATACGGGCGGCAGTTGAACTTGCCGGAGATCACGCTGGCGGTGTTCGTGGAGGACATCGACGAGGCCAACCGAGCGCGGTACGAAGTGCCGCACCACGATCCGCAAACCGGTGTAGTTGTGATCCCGGTGTTCATCGCTATCAATGAAAACCCAGTGAATGAGGAGTAGAACTATGGCACACGTAATCGCAGTTTGCAGAAGCGACCGCCGCACCGATCCCAAAGTTGACATCGGAGAGGGCGTGCTGCGTGCGGGCTACGGCTTGGAAGGAGATGCTCACGCCGGTTTGAGCGAGCGCGAGGTCGCCTTGCTGGATGCGGCACGCATC
>WFQZ01000183.1 GCA_015486785.1 Thermoflexales bacterium | reverse complement strand
TGTGTATAAGAGACAGTCGGGAACTGGGACCCGTTCAAGGTGACGCTGGGGTCGCTCATCTTCGGCGGCACTTTCGCGTTGCAATTGCGCCTTCAAGCGATGGGCTTGCAGCTTCCCATCCCCTATGAGACATTCCTCGCTCTGCCTTACCTGGTGACCATCTTGGCCCTGGTGCTGGCCGGACGTAACGCCTCTTATCCGGCGGCCCTGCTCAAACCCTACCGGAGGGAGTGATGTCCGCGCATACGTTTGTGGAAAAAGTCCTGGCCCGCCAGGCCGGGCGCGAGTTGTCCCCCGGCGAGATCATCACCGTGCGCCCGGATCGGCTGTTGACCCACGATAACACCGCCGACATCGCCCGCAAATTCCGCAAGATCGGCGTGCGCCGTGTGGCCGACCCCACGATGAACGTCATCGTGTTGGATCACGTGGCCCCGGCGGCCAACGAGACTTACGCCGCCAACCATCGCGCCATCCGCGAGTTTGTGGCCGAGCAAGGGATTCCGGCCTTCTACGACGTGGGCGCGGGGATTTGTCACCAAGTCTTGCCGGAGCACGGGCACGCTTGGCCCGGCGCGATCATCGTGGGCAGTGATTCGCACACGCCCACCTATGGCGCGTTTGGCGCGTTTGCCGCCGGCATCGGGCGCACCGAGGCGGCGGCGGTGATGGCGACCGGCTCCATCTGGCTGCGCGTCCCGCCCAGCATCAAGATCACCATCCACGGGCACTTGCCGCCGCGTGTCACGCCCAAGGATGTGATCTTGCACATCATCGGCGAGATCGGGGCGGACGGCGCGACTTACCAGGCGGTGGAGTTCGGCGGCGAGACTGTATCCGCGATGAGCGTGGCCGGGCGGATGGTGCTCGCCAATATGGCCGCCGAGATGGGCGCGAAGAACGCCGTCATCGCGCCGGACGAGAAGACGCTGGCTTGGCTCGCGCCGCGCCTTGCGGCGCACGATGAGCGGTCGCTGGCGCAGTTGTGGGCGGAGGTGCGCCCTGATGACGGCGCGTCCTACGCCCGCGAGCTGCATTTTGACGTGAGCGAGCTGCCGCCGCAGATCGCCAAACCGCACACGGTGGATAACGTGGTGCCGGTGACGGACGTTCTGGGCACGAAGATTGATCAAGCGTTGCTCGGCACTTGCACCAACGGGCGGCTGGAGGATTTGCGCATCGCCGCCGAAATCCTGCGCGGGCGGCATGTGCATCCCGGCGTGCGCTTGCTGGTGCTGCCTGCCTCCCGCGAGGTGCTGTTGGACGCCCTGGCCGAAGGGCTGATCCGCGACCTGGTGGCTGCCGGCGCTACGCTGCTCAACCCCGGCTGTGGCCCCTGCCTGGGGGCGCACGAAGGCGCGATGGCCCCCGGCGAGGTGACGCTCTCAACGGCCAATCGGAACTTCAAAGGGCGGATGGGATCGCAGGGTGCTTTTATCTACCTGGGCAGTCCGGCCACCGTGGCCGCCTCCGCCCTGCGCGGTGAGATCAGCGATCCCCGCGCCGTGTAACGCAGGTAGGTGCGACGCACTTCGGAAGTGCGTCGCACCTGTGCAGTGAGCTGTTACCTGCGGCGGAGTTATTTCTGGCCGTATATCTGGTTGATGTGGTCAACGTCCGGCACGTCCATGATGGTGAAGTTGTACTGGTCATCAATGCGGGCGATGGAGTTCGCGCCGAAGAGGCTGACGTAGGTGTAGCCATCGAAGAAGCCGATGCCTTTGGGGCATCTCCCGGTGCAGGATGTGGCCGGTGTGTGGGGTAGGATGATGGTGCCCGGTTCGTCAAAGTGGATGGTGCGGATGACTTGGGGAACGCTGGGGTCGCTGTTGTAGTTGCGGACGACGAGCGGCAGATACACCATGCGCGGCAGGATGATCGTCTGGGGGAGATAGCTCGCGGGGCGCGGCGCGATGGGGATGGTGGCGACGTATGAGTCTTTGATCACGCTCAGCGAGTGATCGCAGTAGTTGGAGACGTACACTTGATCCCCATGGACGAAGATCCCTTCGCCGCCGTTCCACTCGTCTTCGTCGGTCATCTGGCAGCCCACGTGGAGTTTGTAAGCCGGTTGGTGGGCCAGTGCGCCGTTGGTGAATTCGTATACCCACACTTCGTTGAGCGAAGAGTAGCCGTTTTGCACTTGGCCGGGGATGATGACGTACAATCTCCCGTAGCCGTGATGGCTTGAGGTGGGCTTGTAGGCGATCTCAAATGGCTGCTCGCCGGTGGGGACGAAATCGACCACTTGTTGCGTGTCCCCGTCAATGACGTAGATGCCGGGGCACCAGGTGTTTAGGTAATTGCTGCTGCAATTGGGGGCCGGCGTGGCGCCTTCAAAGCCTCGGTTGGCGGCGAAGACGCGGCTGCTGCTGGGGTCGGTGGCGATGCCGAAGAAGCCGGGCACTTGCGGCAGGATCGTTGTCTTGACCTCCGTGGCGTTCTCCTGCGGGCAGTAGACCGAGACGCCGCCCACGCCATGGTCTATCCAGGCGTAGTTGGTCACGTACACGCAATTGGTGCTCGTGAGCACCTCGTCGAAGGCGGGGCGCGTTCCCACGATGACTTTGGTGTTGGTGTTGTGGAGGGCGTCAATCACGGTTAGGGTGCCCCGCGTTGTGCCGTCTTGAGCCGTCACCGCGTCGCCGAAGTTGACCACGTAGATCATCCATTGTCCGTCGCCGGTGATCCCAAACGGCTCGCTCTCTGCGCCGTTGAAGATGTTTCTGTGTACGACGGTGGTGGTTATCGCCGGGCCGACCTGCACGATGTTGTCCGAGTTCCGCCCGCTGAGCCAGAGTCCCTGCCAGTTCCTCAGAACCGGCGTGTCTTCGTTGTTGCAGTTGTCCAGCGGGTCAGTATCCGGTTCGCCGGCCCAGCCGCAGACCAGGTTGTTGAGGTTGTTCACCGTGTCGGGCATGTCCTCGTCCGATTTGACGACCATGTAGAGCAGCGAGCAATCGCCCGGAGATAGCGTCCCTACGGAGGCGGTGTAGACGCGGGTCACTACGTGCGTCCAGCCGAGGTTTGCTTCCACGTAGGTGGTGTACTGCGGCAGCGTTTCGGTCAGCACGGTGCCGGTGGCGGTCACGATGCCGACATTGCACACGGTGATGGTGTAGGTGATGGTATCTCCGGCGTAGATGTATTCGCGGTGTGGCGTGGCTGCCGGGGCGTTGGGGGACGGCAGCAGGGGCAGCTCCCGTTGCGCGATCAGCCGTTGCGTTGGGGTGCGGGCGCCGGTGGTGGGGCCGACGTTGTCATCCTTGACGACCACCAGATTGGTGCGGCGGTTCACGACGAGCACGTGGGAATCTGTGTCGGTGATGAGGTTGGGGAAGCCGGTGGGGTGGTAGGTCACGGCGACGGTGTTGGTGAGCCGGTCGGACGTGGTGAAGGGGATGGTGTAGCCGATGTCAAAATGGCAGCTTGCGCCGTTGCTCAAAGTGCCGCAGCCTTGAGCTTGGGCGGCGGCGGTCAGATCGCCCAGGCCGGGCCAGCCGTCGCCTGTGTCCTGCATCTTATCCAGGGATGGGGCGGGACTGTCGGCGGAGCCGGTGTTGGTGATCCAGAAAGTGTAGGTGATGGCGTTACCGGCGTAGGCTTGCTGCGGGCCGAGTTTGGTCACCACAAGGGCCGGTTGGAAG
>WFQZ01000182.1 GCA_015486785.1 Thermoflexales bacterium | reverse complement strand
GCACCTCACGGATCGCCTCCTCCAGCCGCCGGGGCGACACGCCCCCCGCGCCGAAACTGCCCAACATCCTCGCCCGCCCCAGCGCGATGACCATCGCCGTGCTGGAAATACCGTTCGCCATCGACCCGCCCACATAGGCATACTTGAGTCGGTGCGCTTGGCGGAACGCCGGATCGCCCCAGCGTTCGGCGGGCAGCGCGGGCACCATCCCCAGCAACTGCAACGAGCCTTCGGGATGCACCCGTCCCTCAACCGCCACCCCGACGCCGCGCGGGCCGCGCACCACAAACAAAGGCCGCGCTAACGCCCGCAGTTGCGCCGTAATCTCCTGCTCATCGTAAGCCACATCTTGGCCTTCCCAACACCACGTGAAATTCATACTTACCTCCGTATCTGTAGGAATCGGTCTAGCAATCATCCCACATTCCCACCAGATGCAACTACCGCGCGGACACGGTGATCGCCAAGCCGCGCACCCCGTAGATGCGCAAGTCGCCGTTCCACAAACTGCCGTCGGCCCGCAACATCACCCGATCCCCGCGCTGCTGTGCCTCGGTGACCGCGACCTCCAAACGCAGCCGCTCCGCCTGCGGCGTAAGCTGACCGCGATACTTCCACGATACCTCCTGCCCCACCAAGGGCACGAAATCCGCCCCCCGGCCGCGCCATTGCGCCCAAGCAGCCAGCGCGTGGTGCATCGCCTCCACGCCCAACGAGCCGGGCATCACCGGGTCTTGATAGAAATGCGCCTCAAAGAACCAGTCCGCAGGACGGATCGCCCCCTCGGCGTAGACGCCCCCTTGCCCCGACGGGCCACCCGCAGCCGCAAGCCGCACCTGCTCCAGGAAATCCAATTGCCCGCGCGGCAAGACAAACGAGCGAGCCGGGCGCAGCGTCCCCGGCCCGGCGGCGAACCTCGGAGCCTGGCGATCCAAACCCGCCTGATTCTCCAACGCCTCCCGCGTGAAGTACCCGAACGACGATTCGCCCTCATAAAACACCGCTCCCTCGCTGGCCAGCGCGAAACGATACTTCTGGATAATCACGCCGTTGATCGCGGTGGAAGAAAGCAGCGTCACGCGGTTGGAAACAGTCTTGCCGCGCACATCGGGCAAGCGCAACAGCCGCCCCGTCCCGTCGAGATTGCGGAAGTAGAAATCCGTCTCCGGATAAGGCAACGTGGAGCCGAGATGCGCCGCCAACATTCCGCACGGCTGCAAAGCCAGTTCCATAATCACCGCGTAAGGCAACACCGGCGCGACGTTATCCCGAAAGAACCAAGCATCCGGCGCGACATCGTACTCGCTCTCCAGCGTCGCCCCCGGCGAAACAATGCCCGCCGGCGCGTGCTCCAGCGACACCACCCGATGCAGCAACAGCAAATCGCCGTTGGGCAGACGCGGCACGCGCCGCCCTCGGAACACCGCATAGGCCGCGCCAAAGCACCGCTCCGGATCACCGCGAGCGAACTCACGGATGGCCGCCGCATCGTACAGCGGACGGGCACGGCGCGGCGGCGAAGAGAGCGGTTGCCCGCCCTGCGCCGCGATCAACGCCGCCGCCTGCTCCATCATCACCCGCTGCGTCTCCAAAAACGTGGTGTGCGCCTCATTCAACCGCGCGGCGTGCTGGCGCAAACTCTCGTAGTACTCGGTCACGGCTGCGGCAGGCGGCTGATTGACCTCCGCCTGCGCCGGGGCGGACTTGGCCGCCAACGGCACCCGGTGCGCAATGAGCATCGCCAGCACCGCCGCGATCCCCAACCGCTCATCCTTGCCGGGGCGATTGATGGGACGCACCGCGTGCGGCTTGTCGCGCAAAATACGCCCGATCCAGCGGGAACAAGTCCCCTGCGGCCCCAGCTCCACGAACAAACGCACCCCATCGGCGTACACCCGCTCCACCAAGCGCGGAAAATCCAGCGGCCGGCAGGACATCGTCGCCATCGCCTGAGCCAGCGAGTCCCGCTGCAAAGTCAACGGCGCGTAGCCCGCCGCCGAGTAGAACGTCACCGCCGGGACCGGCGTGGTGGCGTGCGTGTAGAGCCGCACAAACGACTCGTATTCCCGCTGCGTGGGCGGAGCGTGGATCACCGCATCAAACGGCACGCGCAGCGCGTGCGCCCCCAGCGAGCGCAGCACCCGCTCACAGCCCGGCGGCGCACCGGCGATGACCACCTCTTCGGGCAGATTCACGATGGTCACGAAGACGCGCGGCTCATCCGCCACCGCCGCTTGCACCTGGGCCAGCGGAGCTTTGACGATGTAAGTCGCCCATTCCGCCGTGCCCCACGTTTCCCGCAGCACCTCTTTGGGGCCAAAAAGCCGCGTCTTGAAGAGCGGCGAAGTCCGCCACGCCTCACTGCCGGCGTCGCCTTCACGCCACACGCCCCCGGCCCACAGCATGCTCACCTCGCCCAAGCTGTACCCCAGCGCGGCACGCGGCTGCACGCCGAACCGTTCCCGCAGCAAGAGCGTGTGCGCCAGAGCCAGCGCGGCCCCGCTCTCGATCATCGCCAGCGCGTCCTCGCCCAGCGATTGCGCATCCTCATCCGCCGTCGCCTCCGGCGGACGGAAGTGGCGCGGGTAGATGCGCCGTTCGGCCAGCGACCGCCCCACGTCGGAGACATACGCGCCCATCTGCTCGTGCAGCGCGGGAAACTGCCGAAACAACTCCCGCCCCATCCCAAGGTAGCTGTTGAACGCGCCGGGGTAGACGAAAGCCACACCCGCAGCGCCCAGCGGCTGCGGCGCGAACATGCTTCCCTGGGGCGTCTTCCAATCCGCCCCCTGCGCCACGGCCTGCGGAATCCCGCGCAAAGCACGGGCGATCTCGCGGCGCAGCGAATCTTCATCCTGAGCCACCAACGCCAGCGCGTAAGGCGCAGCGCGATCATACGTGCGCCAGGCATCCGAGGAAAGCTGCGCCGGCGTGCGCCCCTCGTCCAACTGCGCCCGCCAGCGCTCCAACTGCGCCAGCAACGATTGCGGCGCGTCTGCCGACAGCGGCAACACCTCCGCCAAGTGCGCCACGCCGGGCTGCGGCGGAACGCGCGGCGGCTCCGCCAAGATGAGATGCGCGTGCGCCTCGTCCTGCGCGTGCCAGGCCGCCAGCCGCGTCCCGAACCAGGGACGGGCGTCCGCCGGAACGTAGAACGGCTGCCCGCGCTCTTCGGCGGGCGCACTGTCCCAATCCCACGCCGTCTGCGCGTAAATCGTCCGCTCCCGTATCGCCAACGCGGCTTTGATCAAGCCCGCCATCGGGAACGATTGCCCCAACAGCGCGGACACACTCCCCAGGGCACAGGTGCGATCCCCGACCCGGTAGCGCAAGTCCAGTCCGCGCGGCAGAGCCGACGCAGGCAGCTCCAGCGATCCCACCTGCTGCGGCGCGATCTGCGCTTCGGCCAAGGCGGCCTGCGCGGCCTCATCCGCCGTGGCCCCGCGCCCCAGGCCCAACAAGCGGGCGTAGGCGCGGCGTGACGCGCTCCGCGCGAACACCACCGCCCCACCGCCCACCGCCGCCACCGAAATCAGCACCACCGCATCAGCCGCACCGCGCCGCAACAAAGCGACCGCGTCCGCCAGAGCCGTGGAAAACTGCGCCGCCGGATAAGCCTGCGTGATTCCGCCGAAGCCCCACAAGGAAGCCAGTTGCCACGTCGTGGCCGCCGCTTCCGCGCCCACCAACAACACGGCCACCGTC
>WFQZ01000181.1 GCA_015486785.1 Thermoflexales bacterium | reverse complement strand
GAAGTGGGGGTCGGCCCGCACGTTGTTGACGACGACCGGCTTGTGGGAACGGGCGGCTTGGGCCACGAGGCTCTTTTCGGCGTCGTAGGGGATGCTGTGGCCGCGCTCCAACATCACCTTGCCCGGTTCGCCGTAGCCCGCGCGGAGCTTGAGCAGTCCCTCGGTTTCATCCAGGACGTAGACGTGGACGTAGTACAAGCCCAAGCGTTCCTTGATCAGCGGGATGGCCTTTTGCAGCACCTGGTCTGGGTCAACGGTAGTGCCGACTTCGGTGGCGATCTGGGAGGCAATTGTAATTAATGAGTTGGTCGCTTGTTGGTCGGTAATGTCAGAAATCGCAAACAATAGCGACTCTTTTCCTTGATAAGTAATAGTGGTAACCGATGCTGTTCCCCACATCTCGCTGCCATCGCTGCGTTTCCCATGAATCAGCTGCTTTTGTGTTCCAGCTTGTGGTTTAATTTTCTCTACAATCTTCTTTCTTTCGCCGGGGTCAAAATATAGTTTCTTGATATTTTCCCCCACTAGCTCTTCTGGGGAATAGCGGAAAAGCTCACCGAACTCCCGGTTGGCATAGAGTATGGTTCCACTTTTCTTCTCCGTGATGGCTACGCCAAAGGGCAAAACGTTTAGCATATCCTCTGTCAATACTGTTTCTTCAACAAGTGCCTCAGGTGATGGTGCGGTTGGCTTCTTTGCCATAATTTATCCTCCTACAAAGGCCTAACTAATGAGCGATTCCGAATTGGCCGAGCGAACGTCAGATTCGTTACCAGTATAGTTGCAATCTAGGGAATTACAAACTTGACTCTTATGTATCGGAAGAGCCGTGCTTCGGGCGAGCACAAGGAGGTTGCCGGGGCGAAAGCGAACCAATGGTATGGATATGGTAAGTTCGCGATCTTGAGCCTAGGCCGGGAGGGCCGCGACAAACTTTGGAAAGATTCATATCCTGTGTATACTGTGATTATGTCTCCGGTAACTATTCACCGCTGGGGCGCGAGGGAGCGGTGGATGGTTGGAGAGATTCTCATTTACCCTTCTTCTATCCCAGGTTGAGCAATTGCGTTTTGGAGTGAAAGGATGCGACATGGCACGAGCCGTATGGGGGGCAATTAGCCGGTTAGATTCTTCGGCGTTGATGATGCGGGCGGTGGCGGCATCGCTGCAAGATGAATTTGTTGATGTTTGGGAGTTTGAGCCGGGGCGCACCTGGAAAGCTAAGTTTCTATCTTGGGTCGGTCACCGTGCTTCCTGGTTGCTCATTGGACAGGTTATGCACGCTCGCAGTGCGCCGCCCAAGTTAGTGCGCCGCATTACCACGGATGCTTTGGCCTCGTGGGCCATCTCTCTCTATCAGGACGTCCCCGGCAAATGGGATGCCATCCTGATCGGCGCATCCAATGGCGGCGTGATGCACTTAGCGACGGCCTTGGGCGTCCCTTTTCTTTCACAACATTTCGCTTCTGTGCTGGAAGGCCTTTCCCCGCTGGATGACGTGGAGGCTTACCACGAGTTGAGCAAAGAAGTGGCGCAGCGTATCCTCCGCCGCAATCGCGATCTGGCGGTGATTCAACACTATGATCCTTTGCACAATCGCCTCTATCGGGGGCATTTGCCGATCCTGCGTTATAAACTGCTCGATCTTCCGGAACATTATCAATCGTTCATTCATCAGCGGGTGCGTCCGGGGGGCACGATCATTTTTGCGGATTGCCGTTATTCCTGGCCGCAGTATTTGGCCGATGAGCGATTTTGGTTTCAGGTAGGCGGGCTGGGCGGGGTGCCCAGTTCCGATTACATCACCGGGGAGCATGAGGAGATCGCGAGCCTGCAACGCAAGGCCGGTAAGGAGTCGGTTGGAAACTGGGCTTTGCCGGGGAAGCTGGCCTTTGATATGCCGGAGGCTGAATGGGGATCGCTGCCCCCCTTGCGGGATCGGGTGGCTAAATTCGCTCGTGAAAACGGCTACCGTTTCCTGGGCATTGAGGGTGAGCAGCCGAGTTTCTTCTCGCACCTCGCTTTCCTCGTGTGGCAGAAGCTCTTGCGAAGTGAGGATCTTTCCCCGCGCGGAGTGTTCATTGAGACGAATTTGCAGATTGCGCCTTTGGCTGCGCGTCGTGCCGCGCTGCTCCCCTTGTGGCTGCCGCGCGGCACGCGCGATAGTTTAACGTTCCTCAAGCAAATGCGCGAAAATGAGTTGGATTCCATCTCCGGCATACAGCGCAAGCCGGTCTTCTGGTTGCCAATGCCGACCCCAATGATTTCGTTTGATATGCCGACTTGGGACGAATGGCTTGATGTTCTATCGGGGTACGACCTGCGCATCCTGGGAATGACGCGCCGTCAGTATCCGTTAGCTCTGGAGGCGTTTTATAAGGCGCAAGAAGACCTGGCCGATTGGGTGATGGAGCACGAATCCCCGGTGCGACGTTACGCCCAAGTTTCCTGGCTTTATGAGGCATTGCGTGAGTTACGCTTGCGTTGAATTGCCCTTGCTGGGGATTGATGCCAGCCGCGCTTTGAGCGATATGCCTACGGGCATTGAGGGGTATGCTTACCATCTGCTGCGGGCCTTGCTCCCGCATCTCTCCGATTGGCGCGTGCGGCTGTACTTCAGCCGGCCGCCTCCGGCGGACCTCTTCCCCGAAGCGGAGAAGCGCGTGATCCCGTTCCCCCGTTTGTGGACGCACATACGTTTGGCCTGGGAGATACAACGTCATCCGCCGGCGGTGTTGTTTGTGCCCTCGCACGTCTTGCCCTGGCGTACCCCCTGCCGCTCGCTGGTGACAGTTCACGATCTGGGATTCCGCGCCTTCCCGCAAGCGCATCCGTGGCGGCAGCGGGTCTACCTGGAGTGGAGTACCCGGCATAACGTTTTGACGGCGACGCACGTCCTGGCCGATTCGCGGGCCACGAAGCAGGCCATCATTGAAGCGTACCGCGTTCCGGAGGAGAAGATCACCGTGGCCTACCCTGGGTATGAGAGCGACTTAGCTCCCGTGCGCGATCCGGCGAAACTGGCCGCCGTGCGTGAAAAGTACCGCATCCCTGGGGAATACATCGTGTTCCTGGGACGACTCCATCCGCGCAAGAATCTGGTGCGATTGGTGGAGGCTTTTGCGCTCCTGTTGCGTGCCCATCCCCAACTGATTTTAGTGCTGGCCGGGCCCTCCGGCTGGTTGACCGATCCGCTGCACGAGCGCGTGCGGGCCTTGGGCTTGGAGGATAAAGTCCTGTTCCCCGGTTACATCACGCCGGAAGACAAGGCCGCCTTGCTCTCCGGGGCGCGGGTATTTGCGTATCCTTCGCTCTACGAGGGGTTTGGCTTCCCGGCATTGGAGGCGCAGGCTTGCGGGACGCCGTTATTGGCCGGTAACACTTCCAGCTTACCGGAGGTGGTGGGGAAGGGCGGCGTGCTCGTCCCGCCGCAGGACGTGCAAGCTATTTTCCAAGGGTTGCTGCGCTTGGTGGAGGATCAATCGCTGCGGAACGAGGTCGTGGCGGCGGGGTACGCTAACCTGAGGGCTTTCTCGTGGGAGGCTACGGCGGCGACGGTGGCGCAAGTGTTGCGGAGGCTGTATCCTGCGGGATGCAAAAGTCCCCCAACTAGGTAGTCGGGGGACTTGGCGATGGTAATTTCGGCGCGGCTTAGCTTTCCAGCATTTGGGTTGCCAGGATCAGCACTTGCTTGACCGAGGCCGGGTCCGTCGCCACGCATGGCACGATCATCACTTCGTCCGGCAGCGAGAGGAGCTTGCGGATCTCTTGCGTGGATAGCACCTTGTCTTTATCCTGCTTGTTGGCCACGACCAGGTAGGGAACGTGGGCTTGCTTGCGGAATAGCCGAATGATCTGCTTCACGTCCATCAAGCTGGCTTTGTCCGAGCTATCCACCAAGAGGATGAAGGCGTCCATTTCGCGCGAGAGGATCTTCCACATAAACTCGAAGCGAGCTTGTCCGGGGGTGCCGTAAAGGTGGATGGTGGCGTCGCCTAAGCGTTTGTGCCCGTAGTCCATGGCTACGGTGGTTTCCCCTTTGTCCTCCCGCACCATTTGAGGGTCGGTAATGCGGCGTTCCGTGGTCACAATCTCAATGTCGCTCGCCGTGCGAACGAACTCGGTTTTACCTGCGTTGAAAGGCCCGGTAACAATGACTTTGTAAGATTTCATCACTTCTTCTCCTGTTCCTCTGATTTACTGTGGCGGAAATCTATAAATCGGTATCCTATGCCTCGTTCGGTGATAATGTACCGAGGATGGGATGGGTCTGGTTCGATCTTTTTCCTCAAGTAGTTAATGTACAATCGCAAGTACACCAGATCGTCTTTGTATTCATACCCCCAGACCTTGGAAAGTAAAGTTCCATACGGGATCGTCCAGCCGGCATTTTCTAGCAAATGCCGCAATAAGCGGAACTCCGTGGGGCGCAGCTTGATTTTTTCCCCATTGACGATGACCGCACCGGTATTGTAATCCACACTCAAGTAATCGTCAATCTTCAAGATCGCGGTATCCGCCGGGGCCGGCGGCTGGACGCGCCGCAACACGGCTTTGATCCGGCTGACCAGCTCGCGCGGGCTGAAGGGCTTGGTGATGTAATCATCGGCTCCCAGGTCTAACCCTCGAACTTTGTCATCTTCGGAGTTGCGCACGGTGAGCATAATGACCGGCACGTTTACGATTTCGCGGATCATGCGCAATGTTTCGAAGCCGTCCATTTCCGGCATCATCACATCGAGCAATACCAAGTCCGGCAATTGCTTCCGCACTTGTTCCACAGCTTCCAGCCCATTGCGTGCCTGGATCGTGCGGAATCCCTCCATCTCCAGATTCACCTGGATAAAGCGGATGATGCGGGGTTCGTCATCTACGATCAGCACCAGCGGGCCGGGCTTGTGGTTACTCGCGGATGAAGGTGACAACTTTTTCGTCCTCCTCACTGGGCAAAATCTCTAGGCAGTAAATCCGATTCCAGGGGTAGATGACTTTGCGTACTTCTTGCAGCAGATAGGTTACGTCCCGTCCGTCGCGCAACCGGGGGTTTGAAAGGAGCAAGAATTGGGAGTGGGGATCGGGGAGTTCGTCTACTTCTCCGATGATAGAATCTTCGCCTGAAATGTGGAGCAAAACAGAGTATGGCATGGTGACCTCCTATTCGTTGTAGATGTGTACTTTGACGTGCAATGTGCCAAACATTATGGTGTCTTCGTCCTGTACGGCATAGGGGAGATAGGGCGTCAATCGCTCGCCGTTCAAGAAGGTGCCGTTGGTACTATCTAAATCTTCCACGAAGCACGTACCGTCGCGGGTGTAAAATCGTGCGTGCCGCCGTGAGACACCTTGTTCTAATCCCCCGTCAGCCGTCAAATCCAAAGCGGGGAAGATTCCATGGGCTGTATCCAATCGTCCCACGAGGATTTCCCGTTCCACTGATAGGATCGCTTTGCGTCCGGTGTCTAAGATATCTATTTCGAGGTGCATTGTGCGCTGTGTCGTTTTTCCCATAGTTTCCGGCACCGGTTTGATGTAGGTCTCCTCGCCGTCTTGTTCTGGCAAAGGTTCTGTGCGCAGCGGGCCGCCGGAGGGTAGATAAGTCCCACACTGAACACAGAAGAGCGTACCGGGGAGATTTTCAGCTCCACAAGATGGACAAATGACTCGATTCTTAGTTTCCATGATTCCCTCTCCTACTTTGTTGGATTGAAGGGATAGATAGACTGCGGGTTCCGTAGCGTAATTTCTTACGCCCTCTGCCGGTAGATGTTCCTCCCCGGGCAATGTAGCCCACTTCAAGCATTGCTGCTTGGGCTAATTCCCCGTATCCCATATCAAATAATTGCGTTGCGGCAGCTTCCAATAGGGAAGTCGCTTGTTTCGTATCTCCGGCATCTAAGGCACGCCAGGCGTTCTCTTGCAGCCGGAAGGCGTTGATCCGCGAAAGGTAGTTGAATAATTGTGGGGGGAGGGGTTCATTGACGACTTCTGACGCGATATTGACCTTTAGCTCCTGTCGGGTGATAAGTTTTTCCCCGGTGCCCAGGTCTTCCGCGGCTAACTCTAGCTGTGCCAGTTTCCATGGGCCTGCTTGCCGTGGCGGGACGATGAATTCGAGCAGGATCGCCATCGGCTCTTCGGAGACCAGCCGCCCTAGTTTTAACACATTCCCCAGCGTCCGATCTAGCAACTCCATATACGGTGCTGCGCGATAGGCACTCTGGAGTTGCACCCCATCCGCCGGTTTGACGTGTAGCCGGAGTTTGTGGGCAATGCTTTTGTTCAACTCTTGAATTTGTTCTCGCAGCACCTTGCGCACCGCGCTGGGAGAGCTGATGTATTGGGAGATGCCGCCCCCGGCACGCGCCAGATCATCCAGGAATTTGTCGTTCCATTCTTCCCCGATCCCAAACGCCGAAATATAGATGCCCTGGTTGTAGGCTTGCTGGGCCTCAAAAACGGCGCGGTCTTCGTCCCCGTAGGTGCGTCCGTCGGTGAGCAGGAGCACGTGGTTGATGTATTCATCCGAAGCGTAGCGGCGCACTTGCTCTAGTCCGGCCATCAAGCCCTGGTAAATCTCCGTGCCGCCGGCGGATGAAAGGCTTGCTAAGGCCGAACTGAAGGCTATGCGGTTGCGGGCGGGGGTTGACGGGGTGAGCACTCTCGCTCGGTCGTTGAAAGCAATGATGGCCAGAATGTCATTGGGGTGCATAAATTTAAGGACATCTAGCGCGGCCATCTTGACGTAGTGCAAGGGCGTGCCTTTCATCGACGCACTACAATCTATGACCAAGGCCAGATTCAAGCGTTTCCCCACCGGCTCCGTGCTTTGGGGACGGATGTTGACCAGGGTGTAGAGCATTTGCGAGGTTGTGAGGGTGGGGAGTGTGCTGCGACTTAATTTCGTGTCCCAAGTGAAGGGCAAGGTGGAATCCGAATTTCGTTGCCGGCGTTGCTGATCGTAGGCGCGACGGCGGGACGGCTCTCCCAGCACTTGATAGGCTTGTCGGATCTTCCGGAAAAAGTAGGTGTTCCCCTTGGGACTGTCCGGGTGATAGCGGCGCACTAATTCCTGGTACGATTGCCTGATCTCTTCTGTTGTTGCGTCAGAAGAGACTTCCAAAATCGCGTAATAATCTTCCTGTGGGGCAAAAGTAGCCATTTTTTCGCGCCTTAGCTAGTTTTGACGGAATGCAATAAGCATAAATTAGGTTGTCGTTTTCGCAAGTTGTTCATTCCGCTCGTTAGAGCAGCTCGATTAGGATTACGGAGATGTTATCATTTCCTCCGGCCATGTTGGCCGCACGAACCAGCCGTTCACAAGCAGCTTGCGGCGTTGCGGAGCTTTCGATGATGCGCCAGATTTCT
Source organism: Thermoflexales bacterium (assembly GCA_015486785.1). Taxonomy (GTDB): domain Bacteria; phylum Chloroflexota; class Anaerolineae; order B4-G1; family SLSP01; genus S014-19. The sequence continues at coordinate 9,429 of WFQZ01000181.1, read as the reverse complement.
GATTCTTCCACCATGCCCCATAATCCGTCGCAACAGAGCAGGATGCGGTCTCCGGGGTGTACTGCTGCGGTGGATACGTCCACTTCCAGGCTTTTCCCTTGGCCGATGGCCCGGTAGAGCACGTTGCGTTGCGGGTAGATTGCGGCTTCCTCTTCCGTGATCTGTCCCAGCTCTACCAGGCGGTTTACCAGGGAGTGGTCGGTGGTTAATTGACGCGGCCCCTCATCTCGCCGCCACAGGTAAGCGCGACTGTCGCCCACATGCCCGATCAACAATCGCTCGCCGATCACCACGCTGCAAGTGAGCGTGCTCCCGCTGCCGGGGAGGTTCTCGCTGACGGCGGAGTTAGCCTGCAAGATGGCGTCGCGCACGATCTCATTGAAAGCCAGGCTTTCATTGCTCATACCGCGCAACAGCGGCAGATACATCTGAGCGACCAAGTGGCTTGCCGTCTCTTGAACGGCCAGTGCACTGGCTAATTCTCCGGCTTGATGCCCCCCCATTCCATCGGCTAAGATGAAGATGCCCATAGGAGGCACGGCTCGTTGTGATTCTGCTTCGGTGGTGAAGATGTACAAAGCGTCTTCATTTTGCCCTCGCACACGCCCCACATCGGAGCTCCAGCCGATGGCAAAACTGCCGGCGTACATTGGCTCGCTCTGAGATTGTGCGTCCGGCTCCTCTTCCGTTGTCCGGTGAGCTTGGTGCAGCCCGTCAAGCAGCAGTTCCATCGTTGTCGTTGTGTCCACCACCGGCTTTTTCTCCAGTGGCTCCACCGTTTCTTGTTCCAACAGGTGACGTACCCAGCCTTTAATGTTCATAGTTTACTCTCCGAAGAACTCTGAGGGGGAATTGGCCCCAGGTCTGGGTTATGCCGGTAGTGCGTACACGTAATGATCGGCTGACCCAAAGTAAATGATACCATCCACAATATCCGGTGCTCCGGTCAATGGTCCATCCGTCTGATACCGCCAGCGTAATGTGCCAGAGCGAGCATCGAGGCAGTACAAAGCTCCGTCCACGCCGCCGATGTATACATTTTCGTTGTATATCGTCGGTGTGCCTGTTACTTGATTTTCAATCTGATAAGTCCAGACCACGCGCCCATTTTCCACATCCAGGGCGTAGATGTGACCATCGGCGGCCCCGAAGAACACCAGCTCTTCCCACAAAGCGGCGGTGGAAGCAATCGCCCCGCCGGCGCGATACCGCCAGGCGGCCCAGCCGGAGCGCACGTCCAGGGCGTAGAACATGCCATCCATTGAGCCGATGAAGAGCAAGCCTTCGTGGACTACAGGCGAAGCCAGAATCGCCCGCCTGGCGCGATACCGCCAGCGCAACTCGCGGCTCAAGCTCAGCGCGTAGACAATGCCGCCCTGGCAGGCGAAGAAGATCATATCCTCGGTGACCAAGGGCCGCACGCGCATTTCGCCATCGGTGGGATAAGTCCAAGCCTCACGCCCGCTCTGTATGTGAATCGCATGCAGGTGGTGATCGTCCGAGCCGATGAAGATGTGCCCGAATTTCCCGTAGGGTGAGGAGTAGATGCGTCCCTTCGTGGGCATTGACCACATCAGTTTGCCTTGATGTTCATCCACGCAATACACCACCTTATCCACCGAGCCGAAAACGACCCGCCCTTCTTCAACCCACGGCTTGGAGGCGACCCCTTTCTCTGCGGCATATTTCCACACGAACTTACCGCTTTCGGCATCCAGCGCGTAGACGTTATGGTCATACGACGGCGCGAAAATTTTGCCCTCGCTAAACGTCACCGAGCCGCGCACCTCGTCTTCACAAGCGAATCGCCACAGCGGTTTGACGATCCCGGCGTCCGCGAAGGGGGCTGTGCTTTCCATCTTACTGCTGCCGCCGTGTTCCACCAAGGCCAGCAAGGCACGCTTTAACTCCTCTGCCGATCCCCAGCGTTCGTTGACATCGTACTTTAACGCCTTATCCACGATAGCCACGAGTTGCCGGGAGACGGTGGGATTAGTTTGGTGGATGGGACGCTCGTGAAAGGAAAAGGGCGGCTCCAGACGCGGGTCCTGCTTGCTCAGCAGATGGTGCATCGTTGCGCCCAGGGCGTAAATATCGCCCCGTGGCTCGGCCCGCCCGCGATACTGCTCCGGCGGCGAATATCCCTCCGTGCCGATCATCGTGCCTTTTTCGCCGCTTTGAAAGAGTTTCGCGATCCCAAAATCCACCAGCCGGATGCGGCCATGATCATCCAGCATGATGTTGGAGGGTTTTAAGTCCCGGAACACGATGGGGCGCGGCTTGTGATTGTGCAGGTATGAAAGCACATCGCAGATCTGAATTGCCCACTGGATCACCTGTTCTTCGGGGAAAAATCCGTCCACCTCGGCCAAGCGGGCCTCCAAATCTTTGCCGCTGATGAATTCCAGCACCAGATAGCTCCGCGAGCCTTCCGTGAAGTAATCGTACACCTGCGGAATGGCCGGATGGCTCAAAGTCGCCAGGATGCTGGCCTCGCGCTCGAAGTTGCGCACGATCATCCGCCGCACCTGGGGATCGGTGGCCGTGTTGATCATTTCCTTGACCGCGCACAGCCTCAACACACCGGGGAAACGCAAGTCCTGAGCTTTGTACACCGCGCCCATTCCCCCGATGCCGATCACGCCCAGAATTTTGTAGCGGTTTTGCAGTTGTACACCTTCCGAAAGCAACCCGCCGGGAGTCGCAGCCGGCGGCTGTTTTGTCACCTGGCGGGTCTGCAACTTGCTCGCCGAGGCGTCCCCTGCCGGTTGATTGGCTCGTGCTTCCACCTTGCGCAGGCGCGATGATAACCCGCGAATCTTGCGCGTATCCATTTGCTCCGGTGGTGTATGAGTTGTCGGTCGTTCTTTTGCCATAGCCCCTCGATTTTTGGTAATGACAACTTTCTGTGAGTTCTTGATGATTATACGAGCATTAAGCCGAAATGACAAACGGCATCCCGGTCTCCCTCATGGTATAATTTGCGCAACTTTTGGGAGGATAAGTATGGAAGCCATTGAGCAACATATCGTGATCTTCTTGCAGCAGCTATTAGACGCCGTCGGTTGGACCGGGGTGGTGTTGGTGATGGCGTTGGAAAGCGCGAATATCCCCATCCCCAGCGAAGTCACAATGCCACTTGCCGGTTGGATGCTGGTGCAAGCGAAAGGGTTGACCTTGGGCTGGGCCGCCGGCCTGGGCGGATTGTGGGGGGCTGTGGGCTGCACGGTAGGCTCATTGCTTTCGTATGCCTTAGGCTATTATGGTGGACGACCGCTGTTGGTCAAATACGGGCGTTACATCCTGGTCAATCACGAGGACCTGGACAAGGCAGAACGCTGGTTTGAGCGGTGGGGAGATTGGGCCGCATTTATCTCGCGCCTGCTGCCGATTGTGCGCACCTTCATCTCCTTCCCCGCCGGCGTGTTCAAAATCCCGCTGGGGCGATTCACCGTCTTCACCTTCACCGGCTCGCTCCTGTGGACGGCGGCCTTGGCCGTGGCCGGGTTCATCTTCGGCTCCCATTGGGAAGTGATTCGCGCTTACATGCGCCCCTTTGACATCCCCATTGCCATCGTCCTGGTGGGCGGAATGGGGTACTACATCTACCGACACATCCAACACGGGCTATCCCGCCCGGAACCGTCGGAAGATTTCTGAGAACGCGCCGCATAGCCGGGCGTTCATAGCTTTTTCAGGAGGATTCTCATGTCTCAAGTGATTCGGGTTGAAAACATTGCGCAGTATGTCGGGCAGGAAGTGACCGTTCAAGGCTGGGTTTACAATCGCACGCACAAAGGAAAGCTCGTTTTCCTGCTGGTGCGGGATGGCTACGGGTTTGTGCAATGTGTGGCTTTCAAAAATGACTTGCCCGCCGAGACATTCCAGACCATCGTCCACATCCCCCAGGAATCCTCGATCACGATCACCGGCGTGGTGCGGGCGGATGAGCGTGCGCCGGGCATCCCCGGCGGCTACGAGATCGGCATCACCGGCTTTGAGGTGGTGCAAGCGGCGGAGGAAGATTACCCCATCGCGCTCAAAGAGCACGGCGTGGATTTCCTGCTGGATAACCGCCATTTCTGGATTCGCGTGCCCAGTCAATGGGCCATCCTGCGCATCCGCGCCACGATCATCTCGGCGATCCGCGAGTGGCTGGACGACCACGGCTACATCAACATGGACACGCCGATTCTCACCCCCTCCGCCGGCGAGGATACCACCACGCTCTTTGAAACCGAGTACTTCGACGAGGGCAAAGTCTACCTGGACCAGACCGGGCAGCTTTATAATGAAGCGAACATCTTTGCCTTCAAGAAGGTCTATTGTTTCGGGCCGACGTTCCGCGCCGAAAAATCCAAGACCCGCCGCCACCTGACGGAGTTCTGGATGGTGGAGCCGGAGATCGCCTTCTGTGATCTGGATCAGTTGATGGAGATTGAGGAGCAATTCGTCTCGCACATCGTCCGGCGCGTGCTGGAACGGCGTCAACCGGAGCTGCGTGCCCTGGGGCGCGACGTTTCGGCCCTGGAGAAGATCGTCCCCCCGTTCCCGCGCATCTCATACGACCAGGCCCTGGAGATGCTGGCCGAGATCCGCGAGCAGACCACCGATCCGCAGCAGAAGCAACTGTTGGAGATCGAATGGGGCAGTGATTTCGGCGCGCCGCACGAAACCGCCTTGACTCAGCGATTCGACAAGCCGGTGTTTGTCTACGGCTATCCCAGCGCGGCCAAAGCCTTCTACATGGAGCCGTGGCCCGGTCGTCCCGAAGTCTGCAAGAGCGTGGATCTGCTGGCCCCCGAAGGCTACGGCGAGATCATCGGGGGAAGCGAGCGGATTTCCGATCCCGCTTTGCTCCTGCGCCGCCTGCACGAGCAGAATCAGCCGGAAGAGGCGTACCGGTGGTACATTGACTTGCGCCGCTACGGCAGTGTCCCGCATAGCGGATTCGGCCTGGGCGTTGAGCGCACCGTCACCTGGATTTGTGGCATCACGCACATCCGCGAAACGATCCCCTATCCCCGCACCATCAAGCGCGTTTATCCGTAAAGATGCGCACGTTGTTTACTCGCCCTCCGTCCAAAAAAACAGCCTCCTTGCTCATGCGGCTGAGCTTGGGGCTGCTTTACCTGATCATAACGGCAACGGCCAGCTTGGTCACGTTTGCCACGGTACGCCAGCAAGTCGCCGGCTCTGAACTGCTCCCTGATTTCACCGTCAAGAAATCCCCCGCGCAGGATGAAAGCCCCAACACCACGCAGAGCAAAGGGGACGCGCTGCCCGTGTGGACCGGCACCAAACGGGTCACGTTCCTGTTCCTGGGGATTGACGAGCGGGCGCAGACGGAGGACTTCTGGCGTACCGACACGATGATCGTAGCCACGCTTGATCCGGTGACTATGGACGTGGGGGTGCTTTCCATTCCGCGTGACCTGTGGGTGACCATCCCCGGCTTCACCGAGGGACGCATCAACACCGCGAACGCGCTGGGTGATGCTTACGATTACCCCGGCGGCGGGCCGGCCCTGGCGATGAAGACCGTGGAGTACAACTTGGGCATCCCCGTTGATTATTACGTGCGCTTGAATTTCCAAGGATTCGTGGACTTTGTGAACCTCATCGGGGGCATTGATATTGACGTGCCGGAGGCGATTGATGACCCTTACTACCCGGACTACAACTACGGTTACGATCCCCTGCACATTGACCCCGGCCCGCACCATTTTGACGGCGAGGAAGCACTCAAGTATGCCCGCACGCGCCACACCTCCGGCGGGGATTTTGACCGCGCCCGCCGTCAACAGCAGGTGATCGGCGCGATCCTGCAACGCATCACCGAGCGGAAGATGCTCCCCAAGCTGGCGGCGCAAGCGCCGCAGATTATCAAGTCGGTGGGGGACTCGCTGCAAATTGATCCCCAACTCAAGCTCGATGAGATCATCGCCCTGGCGAACCTGGTGGTGCAGAACGTCAAGCCGGAGGACATCCACTTCCAGGTGATTGACGAAAGCTGTACCTTGCCCAAAACCACGCCCGATGGCCAGATGATCCTGGTTCCGCTGCGTGACCGCATCCGCCAGGTACGAGACCAAGTGTTTGGCCTGCGGAAGTCGCAAGATCAACAGACCGTGGCCGAAGAAGCGGCGACCGTGTCGGTGCTCAACGGGACGACCACGACCGGCTTGGCGTATTCCACCTCGGATTACTTAAAGGCCAATGGCATTGATGTGGTGGCTTACAACAACGCCGACCGTCAGGACTACGACACCTCGCTGATCATCCTGAATCGGGATCGCCCGGCCACGGCGGCGCGGCTCTTGGAACTGCTCAAACTGCCGAACTCGGCCATTGTCAACGGTTCTAATCCCACCGCCCCCAATGATGTGGTGGTTATCTTGGGTGCGGATTACCAACCATAGGCGCAGCCGACGATTCCTGCTCGTCCAATTTCCCCAGCTTGCGGGCGAAGTAGAAGTGCATCACCTCGTGGACGATGGGCGCGGAGGTCATTGACCCTTCCCCGCCGTCGTAGACCCAGGCGATGACGACCAACTCCGGTGCTTCCGCCGGCGCGTAGGCCATAAACCAAGCATGCGTGGGCAGCGTCTGTTTCTCGCTGATGATGTTGCACCGCCCGGCCTTGTAGGCCAGATCGTCGCAGTATTCCGCCGTGCCTGTCTTCCCGGCCACGGTGATCCCCAAGTCCTTGAGTTGCGCCAGGTAGCCGGTGCCTCCGTCGGCGACGGCTTTCACCAATCCCTCGTGGATGATCTGCCAGATCGCGGCATCCACGTCGAGCTTGCGGATGACCTTGGGCGCGAAGTGGTGTACCACGTGCCCTTGAATGTCCGTCACGTGGTGGATGATCTGCGGCTGATAGAGCGTGCCCCCGTTGGCGACCGCGGCCATCACGTTTGCCATTTGCAGCGGCGTCACCAGCAAGTCGCCCTGGCCGATGGAGAGGTTGTAAGTGTTGCCGGTGGTCCACGTCTCGTGATAGTTGACCCGCTTCCATTTGGGGCTGGGCACCAACCCGGCAGCCTCGCCGGGCAGATCAATGCCGGTTGGCGCACCCAGCCCGAACATCTTGGCGTAACGGTCAATGCGATCCACGCCCAGCCCCTCAAAATGGGTCACCGGATAGCCGCCGCCCAGCTTGTAGAAGAAAATATCGCACGATTGAGCGATGGCATCCACCACATTGAGCGGGCCGTGCCCGCCGCCGTTGTGCAGGTAAATCCAGCAGTAGAACGGCTGCGCCAGTTGCGGATTATCCGGGGCGAATTTGTTGGGGAGCAACATCCGACCGGGGCAATCAAGCGTGGTGTAGCGGTTGATGATGCCCTCGTTCAGCCCGGCGGTTGCCGGGATCACCTTGAAGATTGAGCCGGGCGGCACTTGGTCGGCGATGGCGTGATTGAAGAACGGCAAATGCGGGTCTTCGAGCAAGGCTTGGTAGGCTTTCTCGTCGAGCTTTTTGCTGAACATATTGTCGTCGTACGTGGGCAAGCTCACCAAGGCCAGCACCTCGCCATCGCGGGGATCAAGGGCCACCACCACGCCACGCCGCGAGCCGACCTTTTTCAACCCGGCGCGCAGGGCCTCGTCTGCGACCTTCTGCAATTCCGTGTCCAGCGTCAAGTAGACGTTATCCCCCGGCTGCGGCGGAATCTCGCTGAGGACGCGCAATTGCTTCCCCAACACGTCCTTTTCCACCATGCGCCGGCCCGGCGTGCCGCGCAACGTGTCCTCTGCTTCCAGCTCCACGCCGTTGTAGCCGATGCGGTCGGTGTTGATGTTGTAGCCTCGTGCTTTGTACTCCGCCTCGTGCTGCGGCGGGATCGGCCCTAGGAATCCCAGGATTTGCGCCGTTAATTTCCCGTAGATGTAATTCCGCCGCGAGATGATCTGCACGCCCACGCCGGGCATTGTCAACCCACCTTCCTGCGCGATCAACAAGGCCAGCTCGCGATCCACGTTGTGCGCCACGATGATCGGCTTGTACGGCTCCAGCCACCGCACTTCGTTGACCATCTCCAGCAGCCCAGGGCGTGGACGTTCCCCGTAGGGCGGATAGAGGTCGCGCCCCACGCAATTCAACTCGCGCTGGTAAGGTGGGGCTTCGTGCGCCGTAGTGGTGCTGTACGGCACGTCAATCAAAGAGGCCAGCCGTTGCAATACTGCCCGCTCGCGATCTTCGTCATCCGGCAGCTCGCCCGGCGTCACCACGACGTTGTACGCCGGGACGTTGCGCACCAGAATGTTGCCCTCGCGATCAAAAATCACGCCCCGCGAGGGTGACAAAGTGATCGACTTGGTCTGCTGCTGCTCGGCTTGCACCTTCCACGATCCGCTTTCCAGGAATTGCAATTGCCACAGGCGGATGAGATACAGCCCGATGATGATCAGGAAGACCCAGCCGATGATCGCCAAGCGCGGCTCGCGGTGAATCCAGGATGGGCGGGAGGTTAAATCGCTGCTCCCCAGCTCGCGGAACGGTTCGTTCTTCATCCGAGCATGCTCCCGCGCGGCAAAGTCCGCTGGTGAAACCACACCAGCAAGCGGAAGGTGAACGGCGAAAGCACCAAGTTGAGCAGGGTGGCCGGAATGATGACGGTCTGGAGATCATAGAGCCAATTGACCGGGTAGCCCACAATCGCCATCGCGCCGAGGAGTAGCGCGTGCCCCACCAAAGTCCCCAGGGCCGACATCAAAGCCAGGCGGATCACCGTAGGCCCCAGCGCGTGAACCCAGCTTTGCCCGGCGAGGAATCCCACCGCCGTCAGCGTGAACGTCCACAGACCGAACGATCCGCCGGAAAGCGTATCGCAGAACAGCCCGCCCACGAATCCCCACGTCGCTCCCTCGTTTGCGCCCCGGATGATCGCCCAAGTCACTACCAGGAGCAAGGGCAAGTCCGGGCGTCCGCCGAAGATGAGCGATTGTTCCAGCCACACGCTTTGGAGCACGGCGGCGAGCATCAAGATGGGAATGCCAAAGTAAAGGCTCACTTATGGATTTCCTTGTAGCTCTTGAAAATCCGGGGGATTGAAGTCGGTGATGACCAAGACCGTCTCCAGTCGCCGGAAGTCCAATGCCGGGCGCAAGGTCGCTTCCTGGAACAAGGCGGATTCCTGGTGGGCGATCTCGGCGATCTGCCCCAAAATCAAGCCGCGTGGCAGCAACCCGCCCACGGCTGAGGATATGACCGTTTCCCCTTTGCTGATCTTCTCATCCGGCAGAATCTCGGTCATAATCAACCGCCCATCGTCCGTGCCTACGACCATGCCGGTGATGCGCGATTGTTGCAGCATCGCCGCGATGTGGCTTTGCGGATCGTTGATCAAGCGCACGTAGGCCAGGTGCGGCGCAACCCAGGCGATCCGTCCCACCATCGCCGCGCCCCCGGTGACCACCGGCATGCCG
>WFQZ01000180.1 GCA_015486785.1 Thermoflexales bacterium | reverse complement strand
TTTGAGGATGAAATCAGCCCGGACCTGAAATTCGATAGCGCGGGCATCCTGGCGATGGCCAATGCCGGGCCGGGCACAAACGGCAGTCAGTTCTTCATCACCTTTGATGCCACTCCGTGGCTTGACGGCCATCACACTATCTTCGGCAAGGTGGTGCAGGGGATGGATGTGCTGAAATCCATCAGCTTGCGCGACCCGCAGACCGCGAAGACGCCGGGCGATTTGATCAAGACCATCCGCATCACGGAGGGCGAGGCGTCTGCCCCGCCGGCCTCAGGCGAAAGTGGCGCGGGCGAAGGCGATCTGATGCAATTGTTCGCTCAATTACAGGGCGATCCTTACGACGGCGGAGAAACCTCCGTGGCCTATCCCAACGCGCCGAGCGGTAAGCGGCTCTTCCCCGCGCTGGGTAAGGCTGATGCGCCGGTTACGGTCATTGAGTTCAGCGAGATTCTGTGCGGCCACTGCCGAGATTTCAACTTGCACAGTCTGGAAGGCATCCTCAAGGATTACGTGGCTACCGGCAAGGTGCGTTACGTGGGGCACTACATGGCGTTCAACCGCAAGGAATCTCAAAATTACCTGGCGGCAGCTATGTGCGCCGCAGAGCAGGGGAAGTATTTTGAATTTGAGCATGCCGTCTATCAAGGGCTGGAACAGGGCACCTTCGATTTTACCCCCAGTGCCAAGAGTGCCGGATTAGACCTCGGAGCGTTCCAACAGTGTGTGGATGCGGGGCGGTATAAGGATGCTGTACAAGATGCGTCCCAGGATGCTTTTGATCAAGGCATCAACGCCACGCCGTCCTTTTTGATCAACGGGCAACTGGTGCAAGGGAATCTCCCGAATAAAATTCGGCAGGCCATTGAGCAGGCCTTGAAGAAATAAGAGCGCGGTGCCGAAATCGGGCAGGGAGATTTATCCCGAAACCAGGGATAAATTTTAGTTGCCACATTTCTGGTTCTTCATATAATAGCGAGTATGTGCGTTAGTTGTGCCCGCCGTTGTTCCACATATCATAAGCCGACATCTTGATCCTATCACCTAGGAGGAATGAGGAGTTATTATGGAGGATAGCAAGGTTGTGTCCACGTCAGAACATCTGCTCGAAGTAAAAGATCTCACTACCCGCTTTGACATAGAAGGTGGTCAAGTCTATGCCGTAAATGGTGTTTCCTACACACTGGATGAAGGAGAGGCCCTCGGCGTGGTGGGCGAGAGTGGTTGTGGGAAGAGTGTCCACGCTCTTTCGATTATGCGCCTGATTCCGATTCCTCCGGGGCGGATAGAAAAAGGGGAAGTGTCCTTTAAGGGACGCGACCTGCTCAAGCTCAGTGATGATGAGATGCGTCAGATCCGTGGGAAGGACATCTCGATGATCTTCCAGGACCCTATGACCTCCTGGAATCCGGTCTTGACCATCGGATTCCAGATTATGGAGGCCTTGCAGTTGCATATGGGGATGGACAAGGTCGCGGCTCACGCGCGAGCCATCGAGTTGCTGGAGCTGGTGGGTGTCCCTGAGCCGTCGTTGCGCGTTGATGATTACCCTCATCAATTCTCCGGCGGCATGCGGCAGCGGGCGATGATCGCTTTGGCCCTGGCGTGTAATCCCAGTGTCCTGATCGCCGACGAGCCGACCACCGCGCTGGATGTGACCATCCAGGCGCAGATTGTGGACTTGGTCAAGAGATTGCAGCAGAAATTGGGCATGGCCGTGATCTGGATTACTCACGATTTGGGCGTCGTGGCCGGGCTGGCCGACCGCGTCAACGTGATGTATGCGGGGCGCATTGTGGAGACCGGGCCGATTACGGAGATTTACAAAAACCCGCGTCACCCTTACACGGTGGGATTGTTGGGGTCGCTCCCCAGCATCGGAGAACGCACCGGCGAGCGATTGTTCTCCATCCCCGGCGAGCCACCTGATTTGATCGGGCTGCCGAAAGGATGCGCGTTTGCTCCCCGTTGCAATTATCGTACCGAGCGTTGCTGGAACGAGACGCCGGAGCTGGAGGAAGTTTCCCCAGGACACTATGCGGCTTGCTGGGAAAAAGACAAAGTGAGGAAGATGCAATGACAAGCGAGGTGCCTATGGAATCGAAGCAAAAAGAGGTAGTGCTCCATGTCGAGGGTTTGAAAAAGTACTTCCCCATTCGGCGCGGGGTGTTTCAACGGCATGTGGGAGATGTGAAGGCCGTGGACGGCGTCTCTTTTGATGTGTATCGCGGCGAAACGTTGGGGCTGGTGGGCGAGAGTGGCTGCGGAAAAACTACCACCGGGCGCACCATCATCCGCCTCTACGAGCCGACGGCGGGCAAAGTGCTCTTCCAAGGGAGGGACTTAGCCAAACTCTCCGGCAGTGAGATGCGCAGCACCAGGAAGCACATCCAGATGATTTTTCAGGACCCGTATGCCTCGCTAAATCCCCGGATGAGCGTGCTGAACATCGTGGGCGAGCCGCTGGAAGTGCATAAGATCGCTTCAACTCGTGCGAAACGCCGGGAGCGCGTCGCGGAATTGCTGGAGCTGGTAGGGCTGAACCCCGAATTTATGCGCCGTTACCCGCACGAATTTTCCGGCGGACAGCGGCAGCGGATCGGCTTGGCCCGCGCGTTGGCTTTGAACCCCGATCTCATCGTATGCGACGAACCGATCTCCGCTCTGGATGTCTCCATTCAAGCCCAAGTGGTCAACCTGCTGGAAGACCTGCAGGAGCAGTTGGGATTGACGTACTTGTTTATTGCCCACGACTTGAGCATGGTGCGGCACATCAGTGATCGCGTTGCCGTGATGTACCTGGGCAAGATCGTGGAGTTAGCGGATCGCGAAACCCTGTACAATCGACCGTTGCACCCTTACACCGAGGCATTGCTCTCGGCTGTTCCGGTGCCCGATCCCGAAATCGAGAAAACCCGCCAACGAATTCTCATCGAGGGAGACCTTCCCAGCCCGGCTAATCCGCCTAAAGGATGTAACTTTAGCACGCGCTGCCGGAAGGCTAAACCGATTTGTTTTGAGAAGGAACCTGAGTTCGTGGAAGTTGAGGATGGGCACTTCTGTGCCTGCCATTTAGTCCCGCCCAAGAAGTAACGCGGGAGTTCATGCGCTGAGATGGTACCGGATGAGAGGAGGTGATGTTTATTGGAGTGAATAGGATAAGTTAGAGTTGTTCAATATTTTTACGTAAACCTTTATTCCTGAAGGAGGATAGAAGTGTCTAAGAAAACTTTATGGAGTTTGATTGGCCTGCTCACGCTGGCCAGCATGGTGTTGGGGGCTTGTGCTACGCCAACCCCGGAGAAAGTCGTGGAGACCGTGGTCGTCACGAAAGAGGTTCCTGGTGGAACGGTTGAAGTCGTCGTCACGGCGACCCCTGAGCCGGAGAAGCCGGTGGAGTTCAAGTCCGCTGACCCGAAGACGCTGTACAGCGTCACCACCGGGGATACGGACACCCTAGACCCGGCGTGGAACTACGAGAGCGCGGGGGATGCGGTCATTCAGAACATCTACGAACAGTTGGTGACCTACAATGGGACCGACGCGACATCCTTCGTCCCCGCCTTGGCGGAGAAGTGGGAAATTTCTGATGATGGCATGACCTACGTGTTCCACATCCGCAAGGGCGTGAAGTTCCACAATGGCGACGAGATGACCCCTGAGGATGTTGCCTACACCTTCCAACGCGGTTTGCTCCAGGGCGGTACCTGGTCTCCGCAATGGCTGTTCACCGAGCCGTTCTTCGGCACCGGCATCTACGATGTCGCCGAGTTGGTAGACCCTGAGGGCAACCTGGACGACTCCCGCGAGGACCTGCAGAAGGCCGATCCAGACAAACTGATGGCCGCCTGTGAGCAAGTGACGAACGCGATTGTCGCCGACAACGATGCCGGCACCGTCACCTTCCACCTGAGCCAGCCTTGGGGTCCCTTCCTCGCCACCTTGGCGCAGAGCTGGGGATCCATCATTGACAAGAAGTGGTCCATTGAGCACGGCACCTGGGATGGCGATTGCGCCACCTGGCAGAACTTCTACGGCGTGTCTTCCGAGAACGCTCCGTTGCGCGATGTCACCAATGGTACCGGCCCGTACATGCTGGATCACTGGACCCCTGGTGAGGAGACCGTGTTGGTTGCCAACCCCAACTACTGGCGTGTTGAGCAGAATGTGCCGGTCTTCGAAGGTGGCCCTACCGGCCCGCAGATCGACCGTGTTGTGATCAAGCTGGTGAAGGAATGGGGCACCCGCTTCGCGATGCTCAAGGCTGGCGATGCGGACTTCACCTACGTCCCGCGTGAGGACGTTTCCCAGGTTGACCCGATGGTCGGCGAGCTGTGTGACTGGAATGCCGACAAGATGGACTTTGACTGCGGCGCGACCGACTCCCCTGATGCTCCCTTGCGCTTGTTCAAGGGTATGCCCAGCGTGGTACGCACCGATGCTTTCTTCGTCTTCAACATCAACACCGAGGGCGGCAACCCATACATCGGCAGTGGTCAACTGGACGGCAACGGTATTCCCGCCGATTTCTTCAATGACATCCATGTGCGCAAGGCCTTCAACTACTGCTTCGACTGGGATTCCTTCATCAAGGACGCGCTCAACGGCGAAGGTGTGCAAAATGTGGGCTTCCTGATCCCCGGTATGCTGGGCTATGATCCCAACGGCCCGCACTACTCCTACGACCCCGACAAGTGCGCGTCCGAACTGGAGCAGGCCTGGGACGGCAAGGTCGCTGAAAACGGCTTCCGCATGCAGATTGGCTACAACACCGGCAACACCACCCGCCAGACCGTGGCCCAGATTCTGCAAGCAGACCTGAGCGACATTGATTCCAAGTACCAGATCGAAATCATCGGTCTGCCGTGGCCCAGCTTCCTGGCCGCGATCCGCGCCAAGCGCATGCCGATCTTCATCAGCGGTTGGCAAGAGGACATCCACGACCCGCATAACTGGGCGCAGCCGTTCCTGGTTGGTACGTATGCTTCCCGCCAGGCTATGCCCAAGGAAATGCTCGACGAATTCAAGGCCGGCGTGAGCGCGGGCGTTGCGGCGAGCGATCCTGCTGAGCGGGCCAAGATCTACAAAGAACTGACTCAGAAGGACTATGACTACGCTCCGGCCATCCGCTTGGCGGTTGCCACCGGGCGTCACTACGAGCAGCGCTGGATCACGGGCTGGTACTACAACCCGATCTACGGTGCTGACTCCCGCTACTTCACCTTGGGGAAGAAGTAGGTCAGTCGTAACTAGCATTGGGCAGGAGAGTACTCTCCTGCCCAATCTTTGGCCTGCAAGGTTCAGCGTCATATCTTGATCCTGTCGGAGGGATAAGCATGGTCAATTACATTATTCGTCGCTTGCTAATGGTCCCCTTGCTGCTGTTCGGGGTGACCGTCTTGATCTTCTTGATGTTGCAATTTCTCAGCCCCGTGGAACGCTCGGCGTTGTATGTGCGGGACATCCCGAAAAATGAGCGCGTTTTAGAGGGCGTGATCAGAAAATACGGGCTGGATAAGCCGATGTACGTGCAGTATTGGAACTGGTTGGTGGGGATTAAAGACCAGTCCACCGGGAAAATTGAGGGCGGCATCCTGCGCGGTGATTTCGGATACTCGCGCACCGCGTCTCAACCGGTGGTGGATATGATCAAGCATCGTTTCCCCGCCACCATTGAGCTGGCGTTGTTAGCGGTGGTGCCGGTTCTTTTCGGTGGCGTGTTCTTAGGTGTATTGGGGGCGGTCAATCACAATAAATTCATCGACCATTTCGTTCGCATCTTTGCCATTGTGGGCTGGTCGTTCCCGGACTTTGTATTCGGACTTTTGCTATTGATGATTTTCTACGCCACATTAGGTTGGTTCCCGCCGGGCAGAGTCTCGGACTGGGCCAACCAGGTGATCCAGTCGGGGCAGTTCCACAGCTACACCCATATGATCACCTTGGATGCTTTGTTGAACCTGCGCTTTGACATTTTCTGGGATGCGCTGCGGCACTTGATTCTGCCGGTCATCACGCTGGCATACCTGTGGTGGGCATTGACCTTGCGCGTGACCCGATCCTCGATGCTGGAAACGCTGCGGCAGGATTACATCACCACGGCTCGCTCCAAAGGCTTGGCGGAGAAGGTGGTGATCATGCGGCACGCGCTCCCCAACGGCTTGATGCCCGTGGTCACACTGGCGGGGGGAACTATCGTCGGGCTGCTGAGCGGCGTCGTGATTGTGGAGACGGTCTACAATTACCCCGGCGTCGGTTCGGCGGCAGCAAATGCAGCGGTGAGCCTGGACGTGATCACCGTGTTGGCCTTTGTGCTGCTCAACGGGTTCATCCTGGTAATGATGAACTTGTTGGTAGACATTTTGTATGCCTACATTGACCCGCGCGTGCGGTTGGATTAGGGTACAGGAGTGAGTGTAATGACTGGAAAGGAAACAACTCCGCAAAGTGAAATCATTGGTGGGCGCACGATCAGCAAGCTGGAGGCATGGCTGGGGACGGACACTTACCGCATGCTCAAAGGCTTGGTGACCAATCCCATTTCTGTGATCGGGCTGTTGCTGCTGGCGATGTTCGTGTTCATTGCCGCCGCGGCCCCGATTCTGGCTCCTGTTGCTCCGGGAGCGGACCCCTATCACATTCCGCGCGACGGCTACGGGTCTGTCCCTAAGCCGCCCGGTGCTGATTGGACTCACCGTCAACCCCCTATGCCCTTCTGGTGGAAAGCTGTGACCGGCCACGATCAGTGGATTCACCTGATGGGAACGGCCAGCGGACAATGGGACATTTACTACGGCGTGATCTGGGGAACGCGCACTGCGCTATTTGTCGGCCTGTCCATTACTTTGGTTGGCGCCGTCGTCGGGATTGCCATTGGGGCCATCTCTGCTTATTACGGCGGCTGGGTGGACATGGTGTTAATGCGTATCACCGATGTTTTTATGGCTTTCCCCTTCATGCTGGCGGCGATGACGCTTTCCGCCGTGCTGACCCCGGTTTTGGGTAAAGGAATATTCCCGCCGATTGTAGCCTTGATGGCTTTCGGGTGGATGGGGTTCGCGCGGTTGTTGCGCAGCGACATCCTGTCCATCCGTGAACGTGAGTATGTGTTGGCGGCTAAGGTTATCGGGGTACGGGACTCTCGGATTATGTTCAAGCACATCCTGCCGAACGCGATCTTCCCCTCGTTGGTTCTCGGCTCAATGCGGATCGGCAGTTACGTGATCACCTTTGCCTCGCTGAGCTTCCTGGGCATCGGGGCCGAAGTCGGGTTTGCCGACTGGGGCCAGTTGCTCTCGTTTGCCCGCGCGTGGATGACTCAGTTGACTGAATACTGGTACATCGTCATCTACCCCGGTACGATCTTGGTGCTGTTCGTGCTTTCTTGGAACCTGGTCGGCGACGCTTTGCGTGACGTGTTAGACCCACGGATGCAAGGTTCGCGCTGACGATTGCTTAAACCCTCCGCAGAAACAAAAAGGGCGCGAAAACGCGCCCTTTTTGTTTACCGGATCGGGTTACGGGTTATCTTCTACCGTCCTCCGCCGGCACAGGCGCAAGCGCACGCGCATCCGGCGCAGGCGCAAGCACAACTTCCTCCACCGCCACCACTGCCGCCGGAAGCCGACCCCAACGCGCTGAAAATCTCGCCCGTCACATGGTCTACCCCGCTGAGGTCCACCAGCCCCGATGAGCTGGGGAGTTGCAACGACTTCGGCAGGATGGCGGTAGCTAATCCGCCCATCGTGTTCTCGGCCCACCCGGCGAAGGACGCGCCCACATCGCCCAGCGAGGTGACGCCATTGCTCCGCGAGCCGCCGCCTCCGAAACTTACCTTGCCGCTGCCTCCGCCCAGCGCGGCCCGTCCCCAGCGCGGCCAATAGCTGTAGCCGGGCGTCACCAACACGCGGTCGTAGCCCTCATTGAGCATGACCCAGGGCAAATACTTGTCGAGGTACTGTTCCCGCTGTTTGATCTCCCCCAGCGATTCCGCTTGTTTCATCGCGCGGGTCATCACTCGTCGGTAATACTCCTGCGTATCGGAAAGATCAAACCCCTTCATCTTCTTGGCCGTGTGGCTGATGAGCCACTTCATCGCGTGGGTAAAGTCCATCCCCTGTACCGGCTTGTTCTCGTGCTGCTCGATCTCATCCAAAAAGCGATCCTCGTAATCGTGAATCACCGTTCCCTGCTCGCGGGCCGCCTTCCGCCGGAGCCGCTTGCGATCTTCGAGCTTGTTCGCCCCCGGCTTGCCGCGCGTGCGGTACAGCTCGGCGACGCGCACGATGAGCGGCTTGACCTGCACCTGCTCAATAACACCTTTTTCCAGCAGCCCGAAAATCACCAGGGTGAGTACCTTGTTCAACGGCATTTCCAGCAGCACCGCTGCTTCCGGCGCGGTCAACCCGCGCTTGATGCCGCCGCCTTCCACCTCGGCGATGGCCGGCAGATAGCGCGTGCGTTTGGGGCGATTTTTCAGCTTCTTGCCCACCGTGAGCATCAGCGCGATGACGATGGGAAGCACGGCCAGGTTTATCAGCGGTTCGGCGGATAGACACAGGAAGAGCGCACCGAGGAAGAAGAAGTAAAACACCAGCCCCGTGCCGCCGGTGATGCGGAAATACAGGATGGTGAACAGCACGAAGATGATGCCTTCCATCCCCAGCACGAGCAGCGGATGATCGTCCAGCCACATAGAGGCGATTTTGAGCAGCGACATCTTCTCCACGTTGCTCATGCCGTTTTGGGGAAAGGAGACGCCCACGATGTGAGAGCCGGTTGCCCGATCCTGAAATTTCCAGCCCACCACGGTCAGTCCCGTTTGGGCATCGATCAGTTTGGCGTCAAAGGGCTTCTGCTGATATTTGACCTCTTCCGGCTTGACGCCCTCCGGCAGATAGATGGCGATCATATAGTTTGTATCTCCCCGAACGCTATCCGGGTCGAACCACGTGGGCGTGATGCGGAACGAAGCGTAGGTCTTATCGGTGGTATCTTGATACACCAGCCCCGGCGGCATCGTGAACTCAAAATGCAGCGTCCCTTGCTGCCCCAGACGGATCGCTTGCCCGTCCAAGTGAACTTCCACGCCGGTATCAATGTACGTTGAAGGCCGGATGTCGCCCAAGCCCACGCCGTTTATTGAGGCGGACATATTGGAAATGTCGTAATGGTCGTTGGGGGTCCCGATGTCCACCACGTCTATGGT
>WFQZ01000179.1 GCA_015486785.1 Thermoflexales bacterium | reverse complement strand
GCACATCGCCGAGTTGATCCCCGACGGCGCAACGCTCCAGATGGGCATCGGCGCGGTGCCCGATTCGGTGTTGCACTACCTGGAGCACAAACGAGACTTGGGCATCCACACGGAGTTGTTTTCCGATGGCGTGATGCGGCTGGTCGAAAAGGGCGTCATCACCAATGCCCGCAAGACGCTGCATCCGGGGAAGATCACCGCCGGATTCGTGCTCGGCTCGCACGAGTTGTACCGCTGGCTGGATCGCAATCCGCTGGTGGAACTGCACCGCACCGAGTACATCAACGATCCGTGCATCATCGGGAAGAACTACCGCCAGGTGGCCATCAACGGGGCGATTGAGGTGGACCTCACCGGGCAGGTGTGCGCCGATAGCATCGGGCATCGGCTCTTCAGCGGCGTCGGTGGGCAGATGGACTTCATCTACGGCGCGTCACGCTCCCCCGGCGGGGTGCCGATCATCGCGCTGCCGAGCACCGCCAAACACGGGACGCAAAGCCGCATCGTGCCCACCTTGCAGACCGGGGCCGGCGTGGTGACGACGCGGAATCACGTCCACTGGGTGGTCACCGAGCACGGAGCGGTCAATCTTTATGGGAAATCAATCCGCCAACGGGTGAAAGCTCTCATCAGCATCGCCGATCCGCGGTTCCGCAAAGAGTTGACCAGGGAAGCGGAAAGATTAAACTACATTTGAACCATTTTCGTTGCAGACCTGATTTAGAGGCCCGGAATGGCGGGGTAAAATTACCCCGGTCAAACTCAGTCATTTTTTCAGAGGAGGTGTAATTTGTTCCATGCACTCGTGGCTGTCAAACAAGTGCCGGACACGACGAACATCCGCATTGATCCCGAAACGGGGAACTTAGTGCGGGAAGGCGTTCCGGCGATTTTCAACCCGTATGACGCCCACGCCCTGGCGGCTGCCGTGGAGTGGAAACGCAAATTGGGCGGAAAAGTTACCGTAGTTTCAATGGGGCCGCCATCTTTTATCGTGACCTTGCGCGAAGCGATTGAGATGGGCGCAGATGAAGCGTATCTTGTCTCGGATCGCAAATTCGCCGGGGCGGATACGCTGGCAACGTCCTACGTGCTGGCCGAAACCATCCGGCGGCTCAATGAGCAAGACCCGGTGGACATGATTTTCTTCGGGAAGCAGGCCATCGACGGGGATACGGCGCAAGTGGGGCCGGGCGTGGCGACGCGCTTGGACCTGCCGATCCTCACTTACGCGGTCAAAATCCGCGATATTGACCTGGAAGCCCGCAAGGCCATCGTAGAACGCAAAACCGAGCGTTGGGTTGAGGTGGTGGAGTTGCCCTTACCGGTGATGCTCACCTGCGACAAAGAGATCGCCGAAATTCCCTTCGCGCCGCTGCCGGATTTGATCCGCTCACTCAAGTACGACCCGGAAGTGTGGACAATGGCCGGGCCGGTGGAGTTTGACCGGGGTCAAGTGGGCGTGCGCGGCTCGCCCACCATCGTCTACAAGATGGGGACGCCGGAGCTGCCGGAGCCGGGGGAGAAAATCAACACGCGCGAGGTGGGAGTGGAAGCCGCCGTGCGCGAGGCACTGGCGAAAGCCGAATCCGCCGGAGTTTTGAGCGCGGTATTGGGAGGTGCAAAGTGAGTACGCGACGATTCTGGGTATTCATTGAGCAAGAAGAAGGACACATTCACCCGGTCTCCTGGGAACTTTTGGGCGTGGCCAACAAACTGGCGGCAGACGTCCGCGACGAGGCCACGGCGGAGGGGGATGAAGTCGTCGTTGAGGGCGTGCTGCTGGGCGAAGGCGTAGAATCACTCGCCCAAGAGGCCATCTACCACGGCGCGAATCGCATCTACCTGCTGGATGGGCCGGTCTTCAAGTACTACCGCACGCGGCCTTACTCCAAGAGTATTGCCAAGTTGGTGAAGAAATACGAGCCGGAGGTCTTCTTGATCGGTGCGACGACGCTGGGACGAGACTTGGCCGGCGCGATTGCGACCGCATCCCACACCGGCTTGACCGCCGACTGCACGCAGTTGGAGATGGGCGAAGTCAAGGGCGCCAAGCACAAGCTGCTCCTGGCGACCCGTCCGGCGTTCGGCGGCAACATTATGGCGACCATCGTCTGCCGCAAGCACCGCCCGCAGATGGCGAGCGTGCGTCCGCGCGTCTTCCCGATGCCGGAGCGCAATCCCGCCGCGCAAGGGGACATCATCCGCGAGCCGGTGATGGTGACGGAAGACGACGCGATGGCGACGATCCTGGAGATCATCCGCAACGAGGGCGAGAACGTCAACCTGGAGTACGCCGACATCATCGTCTCCGGCGGGCGCGGCATGGGTTCACCCGACGGATTCGCTTTGATCAAAGAGCTGGCCGATGAGTTGGGCGGCGTAGTCGGCGCGTCCCGTCCCTGCGTGGACGCGGGTTGGATCGGCTACGAGCACCAGGTCGGCCAATCGGGCAAGACAGTGCGCCCCAAACTCTACATCGCCGCCGGAATCTCCGGCGCACTGCAACACAAAGTCGGCATGCAAGGCTCCGACTTCATCATCGCCATCAACAACGACCCCAACGCGCCGATCTTTGAAGTGGCCGACGTGGGCATCATCGGCGACTTGTACGAGGTGATTCCAGAGATGCTCAAGCAGATCAGGGCGAAAAAGGAGGCACAGGCATGAGCGACAACGAGCAAATTCGCTTTGATGCGGTGGTAGTGGGGGCCGGCATGGCCGGATCGGCGGCGGCCATCGTGTTGGGGAAGGCCGGGCTGAACGTGGCGTTGATTGAACGCGGACAGAAGGCCGGCAGCAAGAACTACTTCGGCGGAGCGTTGTACACGCACGCGCTGAAAGAGGTGCTCCCCGATTTTATGGATCGCAAACCGCCCTTCGAGCGACCGGTCACCGAGGCCGGGTTCTGGTTCCTTTCGCGCGACGGCGGATTGATGAAGGCCACCATTGAGGGCGGCAAGTTGGCCGAGACGGAGTTGCCGGATGCTTACATCACGATGCGGGCAGCGTTCGATGCCTGGTGGGCCAAGCAAGCGCAGGAAGCGGGGGCCTTTTTGATCCCTAAAACCACCGTCGTGGACTTCATCCGCGACGAGCAAGGCCAGGTCATCGGCGTGCAAACAGATCGCCCGCAAGGCGACATCTACGCGCCGGTGGTCATCATCTGCGAGGGGGTCAACAACCTGTTGACGCAAAAGCTGGGCTTAGCGCGGCGGGACGTCGAGCCGGCGCACGCAGCTTTGGCCTTCAAGCAAGTCATCTCCCTGCCGATGGAAACGATCAACGCCCGTTTTGGGCTGCCGGACGACGCTCACGGGTTGGCGGTCTCGGTGCTGGGCGATGTTTCCCTGGGCTTGCCGGGGATGGGCTTCGTCTACACCAACAAGAAGAGCATCTCGGTCGGCCTGGGCGTGATGCTGGACACATTGGCCGAGTATCGGTTGCGGCCTTACGATGTCTTGCAACGCTACCTCCAACATCCGGCCATCGCTCCGCTCGTCGAGGGCGGGCAGTTGCTGGAGTACGGAGCGCACCTCATCCCAGAGGGCGGCTGGCGCGATATGCCACAGCTTTACGCCGGTGGCGTGATGGTCGCCGGGGACGCGGCGGCGATGGTCAACGCGCTGCACTGGGAAGGGACGAACATGGCGATGATCGCCGGGAAGCTGGCCGCCGAAACGGCCATCGAAGCGCACAAGCGCGGCGATTTCTCGGCGGCGTCTCTGGCCCGCTACCGCGACAAGCTCCAAGACCGCTTCATCTTGCAGGACTTGAAACAGTACCGCAACTTCGCCCGCTTCCTGGAGACGCATCCGCAGTTTATGGATGTGTATCCCAACTTCCTCAACAGCGCGTTGGCGGACTTCTTCAGTGCTTACGGGAAGCCCAAGAAGGTCTTGTTCCGTGAAATTTTCGGCGAATTGACCCACCGGCGGCCACTGCTCAAAGCGGTAGGCGATATGATCTCGATGGGAAAGGCGGTGATGGGATGGTAATGAAAACCGGTGATGGCTTCCAAGCCAAAGAACTCCCACAGGACTTAAAGGCCACGCTGCCGCAAGTCTACGTGGACGATATGTTGGTGACGCTCAAGTACTTCATTGATGAAGAGAAATCCCACCTCTGGATCAAGGATCACGACGTGTGCGCCCGCTGCCAGCACAAACCGTGCTTGTACTTCTGCCCGGTGGGCGTGTACACGCTGGGGCAGGATGGCAAGATTCAGGTGGCGTATCAAAGCTGCGTGGAATGCGGCAGTTGCCGCGTCGCTTGCCCGTATCACAACATCGGGTGGATTCTCCCGCGCGGTGGATTTGGCGTAGCGTACAAGTTCGGCTAATTGCACCACGACAACAAAACCCGCCCCCGGTGATTGGGGGCGGGTTTTTCGTTTGCGCCTTTCGCGCCGTCAGAACGGACGCGGCGCGATCCCGACCAGGTAGCCAAACCGCTCCTTGAAGGCCTCCAGCGAGAGATTCGTCTGCGCCGCCATCCGCGCGAACAACATTTCGTCCTCGGCGTCCTGCGGCTTGAGGCGGATCATAAACTTGTACGCCGAGCGATAGGTGAACGAGTCAATGTTCACCTGGCGCACCGTGGTGCGACCGGTCTCCGGGTCCATCATCTCGTCGAAGGGAATGGGGACGACTTGATTTTGCTGGATGGTGATGGTCGCATTGCTGCCGCCGTGGATCAAAAAGTCCACCGCCGCTTCGCCCAGACTGCGCGTGTAGTCAATGTCAAACGCTATCGGATCGACACAACGCAACTCGTACCCCAAATCCTTGTTCACCAGGCGCATATCAATGCCCAGGTTGAGCAAGTCGCGCCGCACGGCCTTTTTGAGGATGTCGGAGAAGTTGATTTCCGAAAGCCGGATGTGCCCGTGCGCGTCCCGCTCCACATTTTCCAGCACCGATAAATCCTCGTGCGAAATCTGCTCAATGACGCCTTCGGCCACAATCGCCACGCCGTAATGTTTGCCGTCCGCCAGCCGCTTGATGATCGCGGTCACAATGATGTCGCTGACCTCCTGCAAGCGGATCTCGCGTCCGCGCCACTCCTCGGCGATCAGGGTGATCGTCGCCCCGGCACTCTTCCCGATCCCCAGGGCCAGATGGCCGGCCTTGCGTCCCATCGTCACCACGAGGAACCACCGCTGCCCGGTCAACGCATCTTCCATCAGGTTCATCACGATCCGCGAACCAACCTCCCGCGCCGTTTCGTAGCCAAACGTGCGGATTTCCTCCGGCAGCGGCAGGTCGTTATCAATGGTCTTGGGGACATGCACCGTTTTGATCTCAATGCCCAACGTATCGCGGGCGTGCTTCGCCACACGATAGCCGGAATAGGCCGTATCATCCCCGCCGATGACCACCAGGCAGCCGATACCGGCATCAATCAAAGTGTGAACACAGTGATCCAACAGCTCCTCATCCTTGGTGGGATTCGCCCGCGAGGTGCGCAAAATCGCCCCGCCCCGCAGGTGAATGCGGCTGATGTCGTTGATGGTCAACTTCTTTGACACCAACTCCCCTTCCATCAGGTGCTTAAAGCCATCGTAAATCCCCACCACCTCGTAGCCGTTATTGACCGCCTCAATGGTGGCCGAATGAATGACGCCGTTGATCCCCGGGGCCGGCCCCCCGCCAACTAGAATCCCGATTTTCTTGGTTCGCGGTTCACTCAACATACTACCCTCCATAAAATAAGATTCGTAACTGCCCACCACGAAAGACGCCGTAAAATCATCGGGTGAGGCTGAACTCCACAGCTACAAAACCGGCGCGATGGAATCAAGATAGCCGCGCCGACCTCCGGCCTGCGACCGCCGCCGGGCCGATGTGCGCAGCACCTTAAGGCACGCCAACAAAGTCTCAAGTGAGATCGGCTCCGGAGACTCGCCCGTCGACTCAGAGCCGCGCCCTAACCACCGCTCACAGACCTCCTGAACGCCCGCGAAGACCGCTTGCGCCAGCGGCGACATCGGACGCAGCCGCGCTTCACGCTGCTGCCCGGCCGCACGGTACACCTGGATCAATGCCTCGTAAGCGGTCAGCACATCCCAATCGTTCAAATCCGCGACCTCGCGATCCACGCGCCCCACGGCGGCTTCAAGGG
>WFQZ01000178.1 GCA_015486785.1 Thermoflexales bacterium | reverse complement strand
TCCTCGTACACAGTCTTGCCGAAAATCTGCTGCTCCGGTCGCTGGAAAAGGAAGCTCACCTGCCGCGCCAACTCGCCCACCGCGCGGGAAGCCGTCTCCTGCCCCAGGAGGCGCACCGTCCCCCGCTCCGGGCGCAACAGCCCGTTAAAATGCCGCACCAGCGTGCTCTTGCCCGCGCCGTTGTGTCCCACCAAGGCGACAAATTGCCCGCGCGGCACCGTCAAGCTCACCTCGTGGATCGCCACGTGCCCCGTGGGATAGCGGTAGGTCACGCCGCGCAGTTCCAACGCCGGAGGATCGTCGCGCTGCTGTCCGGGGCCAAACTCAGGCCACGCCGCCGGCGGGTACACGATGCCGGCCGCTTGCAAGCGGGAGTCGTGCGCGAGCAAGTGCGCCGTCGGCTCCGGCGGGGAAAGATGCCGCACCGTCAACAGTGAAGCCCGCTCGGCCAGCCGCGCCGTCTGCGGGCGGAGTGTGGTCAGCAGCAAGGCCGCGCCGCTTTCCCGCAGCGAGCGCAACGCGCCGATCACCTCCTCCCGGCCCAGGGGATCAAGGCCGCCCAGCGGCTCATCCAGCACCATCAAGCGAGGGCGCATCGCCCACAGGGCCGCCAACGCCAACCGCTTCTGCTGGCCGCCGGAAAGCTCCCACGGCGGACGAGGGCGCAAATCCGCCAACCCGAACCGCGCCAGGGACTCGGCCACCCGCGCGGAGATCACCGCCGGCGGCAGAGCCATCGCCTCCAGCCCCCACGCCACCTCATTTTCCACCGTGGTGTTGAACAGTTGCGTGGCCGCATCCTGGAACAACATCCCCACCCGGCCCGCCGGAGGCGGCGCGGCGATCACGTCCTGCCCGGCCAGCAGCACCCGTCCGGTGACCGTGCCGCCAGTGTAGCGAGGGGCCAATCCGGCGGCGAGGTAACACAAAGTGCTCTTCCCCGTGCTGCTCGCGCCCATCACCGTCAGGGCGTGGCCGGAGTCCAGATGCAAACTCACATCCTGCAACACGGCGGGGGCGGCTTCGTCCGCCCGCCACGGCGGATAGGCGAAGGTGAGGTGTTCAAAGTTCAGCATCTATCTCACCACAAACCAGACGGATCGTTATGATCCGTCTGGTTTGGAGGATTTATCGCGCTTGAAGGCCCGGCCATCACGCCGTATATCGCGCCAGCGGCGGATAGGCTTGACGCACGGCCAAGTACAACGGGATGCCGATCAAGCCGCCGCTGAGGGCTTGTACGGCGTTGGGGAGCAGTTCCAAGGTCGCCATCGCCGTCCCTTCAAGGATCGCCCCGGCGACGAAGTAACCGCCTACCACAATCGCGGTGCTCGCCAGCAGGGCCAAGAAACTGTTTGCCCAAGTGACCCGCCGCAAAAGCCAGCCCATCGCCAGCCCCTGCGCCCCGTGGATGAGCAGCGAAAAGATCGCCCATTGCGGGTAGCCCAGCAAATCCGCCAACGCAGTGCCGAACGCCCCGGCGATCATCGCCACCCACGGCCCGAAGGCACACGCGGCGAAGCTCACGCCGGCATCACCGAGGTGAATGTAGCCGCCGATGGGCGTGGGAATGCGCGGCACGGTGGTCAAGACAAAGATCAAAGCTGCCATCAAGGCAATCAAAGCGTTACGCCGAATGTTGTTCATCATCTGCCTCCTACGAAAGTATATCCAACAAGTGAATAGATGCGCATCATAGCACAAAACCGGTTTTATTGGCGGCCCAACAGCCGATGTTGCCACTTCCGCAAATGCGTATGCACCCCGCGATCCAAGGCCCACTCCAAAGTCAAGTTGAGCCAGCGCAGGGGGCGATAGTACCACGGGACATAGACTCGCTTGCGGGCGCGGCGCAAGGCCCACCAAACGGCTTGCGCGGCTTGATCGGGGGTCGTGCCGCGCCGGGATTTTTGCTCCGGCCAACCGTAGGCCACCTGCCCGAACTCGGTGGCAATCGGCCCCGGGTTGACGATGGAGATATGCACGCCTCGGCGGCGCAGGTCACGATACAACGCCTCGCTGAAGCTCTGCACGAAAGTTTTGGTGGCACTGTAGAGCGCGATGCGCGGCGTGGGCATATCCCCGGCGATGGAGGCCACGTTGACGATCCAGCCTTGCCGCCGCGCCACCATCTCCGGCAGCACCAGCGTGGTCAGGTGAACCAGCGCGGCGATATTGACCTCAATCATCGCCTGCGCGGTCTCCCAGGGCAATGAGGCGACATCCCCGCCCCAGCCGAATCCGGCGTTGTTGATCAACACCTCAACCGGCCCCCACG
The DNA here is from genome assembly GCA_015486785.1 of Thermoflexales bacterium. GTDB lineage: Bacteria > Chloroflexota > Anaerolineae > B4-G1 > SLSP01 > S014-19. The sequence continues at coordinate 617 of WFQZ01000178.1, read as the reverse complement.
TTTCGCGGATTTGCCGGATCAGGGCGATGCGAGAATCAGCCTGAGCGAGATCCGCCGGTAGCACCAAGGCCGTACCGCCTTGGGTGCGGATTTCTTCGGCCAGATCGTTGAGCCGTGCCACGCGGCGGGCGGTCAACACGACGTGCAAGCCATGCTGTGAAAGCAGTCTCGCCGTGGCCCGCCCGATGCCGCTGCTGGCCCCGGTGATCAAAGCGATGCGTTGTTGCAAGTGGGTATCTGACATACGACCTCCAGAGTTCGGATTGCGCCTAAGGCGTCGGGGTGAACGTCGTCGTGGGCGTGGGTGACGGAGAAGGCGAAGGTGTGGGGCTGGGTGGCGGCGACGGCGGCGCGGGCGGAGTCTGCCCGGTGGGCGTGGGAGGCAACGGCGTGGCCGTGGGCGTCGGCGTGGGCGTGGGCGTCGGGGTGAATGTGGGGGTCGGCGTGAGCGTCACCGTGGCCGTCGGGGAAACGGTCGGGGTGATCGTGAGCGTCGGCGTGGGGATCGGCGTCACCGTCGGCGTGAGCGTCGGCACAACCGTGGGCGTGACGGTCACGGTCGGAGTGAGCGTCATGGTCGGCGTCACGGTCAACGCAGGCGTAGGCGAGGCGGTGGG
>WFQZ01000177.1 GCA_015486785.1 Thermoflexales bacterium | reverse complement strand
GGGTGCATCAGGTCGTCACCGTGCCGGTGGGCACGCGGGTGTACTTCCAGATCAAAGCCGAGGCGTTCTCGTCCGCCGACGGGCTGATCGTCAAGGCGGGCATTGATCCCACCGGCGCGGACAATTGTTACGGGGCGCAGTGGGGGCAGGAGATGATCATCAACCAGGATAGCGGGATTGTGACGCTGAAATCCCCGGAGGTGGAAGTGCCCCTCTATCAGCCGCCGGAGGCGACGGTCACGCCCTCGCCCAGCCCCACGCCGATGGAGGAGCCGGTGAAGATCACGCCTACGCCGGAAGCGGAAACCCCGCCGTTGGGGCGGGTCACGATTTGTTTCTTTGCCGAGTCGCGTTCGCCGCACATCAATAACGCCGCATTCTTTGACCAGGCGGAATTGATCGCGCAATAAAAGGAGGAACTTATGCCCTCAAATACCGAAATCTACGATGTGGCCGTCATAGGCGCGGGGCTTGTCGGTGCGCTGGCCGCCCGGCGGTTGGCCGAGGCCGCGCTGGATGTCGCGGTGCTGGAATCCAGAAACGTGCCGGGGGGATTGGCCGCCCGCAACGCGGGATTGGCGTTGCTGGGCACGCCGCAGCCTTTCGCCGCGATCCAGGCGGAGTTGGGCGAGGGGATGGCCCGCCGCATCTGGCATCTGACCCAGGAAAACTTAACGATCCTCAAAACGCTGCTGGAGCAGATGGGGCAACCGATCACCCAGATGGGCAGCTTGCGGCTCACGGCACACAGCCGCGACGCCGACTTGTGGCAGAAGTCAGCCGCGCAGTTGCAGGCCTTGGGGATTCCGGCCTCCCTGGAGGACGGCACCGATTGGGGCTATCTGCTGGGACTGCAAACCAAGGACGACGTGCTATTTGATGCCGCCGAGTTGATCAACGAACTGCTCGCTCATCCGCGCATCACGCTCGCCACCAATGCCGAGGTGCGGGAAATCCGCGCCCATCCCACCGAGGGGAAAGCCCCGCTCACCCTGTGGACGCGCAACGGGACGGTGTGGGCGCGGGGCGCGGTCTTGGCCGCCGGAGCTTATGCGGTACACCTAAGCCGGGTGCTAGGCACGGTCGTGCATCCGCTGGAAGTGCAAAGCATCACGCTGCACAACCCGGAAACGCTGCCCACGCCGCTGGTGCTGGATGAAGGCCACGTCACGGCGATCTCGGTGGGGGACATCTGGCAGATGAGCGGCTGGGGCAAGCAGGGCGAATCGTCCCTGGCGCGGCTGAGCGAAGTCGCCGGTTCGCTCTGCCCGCAAGCCCGCGTGATCAGCCGCCACGTGGGCTGGGTAGCCAGCAGCGACGACTTTCTGCCGCTGGTGGGCGAGCTGCCCGATCTGCCCGGCGTGTACACGGTGAGCGGCCTGGGGCCTTGGGGATTGAGCTGGGCCTTCGTGGCCGTGGAACGCCTCATTGAATTGATGATCAACGGGAGCGATCCGGGGCTGATGAGCTTGCAGCGCACCCATTAATATGGAGGAGCTATGTCCAAACCGCAGAAACCCATTCGCATCGCCATCGTGGATGACCATCCTTTCTTCCGCCAGGGATTGCGGGATGTGTTGACCATTGACCCGGCGATTGAGATCGTAGGGGAGTACGACAACGGAACAGAAGCCCTGGAAGGGCTTTCCGAGCTGCGCCCCGACGTGGTGCTGATGGATGTCAATTTGCCGGGGATGAACGGCCTGCACGTGACGCAGCGGCTGAAGAATCGCGCCCCGGAGATCAACGTGATCATCCTCACCGCCTACGACGATGAGGAACAAATCTATCACGCCATCCGCATCGGAGCTTCGGCGTACTTCGCCAAGGACGTGGAGCCAAAGCAGCTCACGGACACGGTACACACCGTGGCCCAGGGGTATTACATGATCGCCGGAAGGAAAATGACGCCGGGACAAACGGAAAAATGGCTGTTGGAACTCTATCAGCGGTACGGATTGGACCCCAACAGTCGGGACGAAGTGAAATTCTCCCCGCTCAGCAAGCGGGAAATGGAGATTCTGGAACTCATCATCGAAGGGCTGAGTAATCGCGGCATTGCTTACCGGCTGGGCATCAGCCAGCAGACGGTCAAAAATCACATCACCTCAATCCTCTCCAAGCTCAATCTTTCCGACCGCACGCAAGCCGCGATCTACGCCTTGCGCCATGGCTGGGTACGACTCCCTCCGGCCACGCGGGGAGCAGAAGGATCAGAGGCAAAGAATCAATAGGAGGAACGAATGGTCGAGCACACGTGGGAAGAATTCATCCAGTTTAGCCGTGAAGGGTATGAGCAGGTACAACGAGAGTTAAAGGAAGTGAACATGCTCATCAAGCAGACGGCGGCAGAGGTTGATCGGTTTGCGCAAGCGAACTCGCGGGCTGTGGCCCGCACGCGCCAGATTGAAGGCTCGTTTGACACTGTGCCGCGCGAGGACATCCGCAAGGCGTATACCGCACTGGTAGAAAATCAGCGGCGGCTCTTCACCATGCGCGGGCAGTTGGAAAAACTCCAGAGCGATCAGAAACACCTTTCGCGCATTGCCGATATTTACCAGCGGATTATGGAATACACCGCGCCGGGGGATGTAGTCACCACAGATGAAGAAACCGCCGAGGAAGAGGAGAGCTACACCCCGCTGACAACCGTGATCAGCGTCATCCGGGCGCAGGAAGAAGAGCGGTTACGCCTATCGCGCGAGATGCACGACGGGCCGGCGCAATCGCTCACCAACCTAGTCTTGCAAGCCGAAATCTGCGAACGCCTCTTTGAGCGAGACCCAGAGCGGGCCAAGGTAGAGCTTGAGGAGCTGAAGAAAAACGTGGTCAGCACCTTCCAGAAAGTCAAGACGTTCATTTTTGACCTACGCCCGATGATGCTTGACGACCTGGGGCTAGTCCCCACGCTCAAGCGGTACGTGAACGGCCTGAAAGAAACCGGCGTCACCGGCATTTCAATCCAGGTTCACGGCAAAGACCGCCGCTTGAACCAGTACAAAGAGGTAACCATCTTTCGCGTGGTGCAGACTTTGATCCACATCGCCCGCAACCAGAGCCAGGCCACCGAGATCAAGATCACCCTGGAGATGGGCGAAGAGGAAGTGCGGCTGCACTTTGAAAGTAACGGGCGGGGCTTCGAGTTGGATCAGGACCTCACCTCTATGGACGCCGACCGGTTAGGGCTGCCCACGCAGAAGAATCGCATCGAGGCCCTGGGCGGGAACATTCAATTTGAAAGTGCCCCGGGGCAAGGGTTCAACGTCCGCTTGACGCTGCCCGCCCCACCGGACGAAGAGTAATCACGTTGACCAGTTGCGACGCACCTGTGGGTGCGTCGCAACTCAAGTGCGGCGTTTTAGATACCACAACACCCCGCCGGTCAGTCCGGCCAACAACACCAGCGTCACCAGTTTGTAGAAGTGCGAAGGCAGCGTCAGGGCCAGGAATCCGGCCAGGGCACAGAATCCCCAGTAGAGCAGCACAATGGCGCGGGTGGAAAGTCCGGCATCCTGAAGCCGGAAGTGCAGATGGGCGCGGTCGCTCTGGGTGGGACTGGAGCCGCGCTGCCAGCGATCCAGGATCGTCCAGGCCACATCCACAATGGGAATGCCCATCACCAGCAACACAGTAGCCACCCGTCCCCCGGCCACCAGCCCCAGCGCGGCGATGAGGTAGCCCAGCAGAAACGAGCCGTTGCTGCCCATAAAGACGCGGGCCGGGTGGACGTTGTACATCAGGAAGCCCAGCGAGGCCCCCAGCAACGCCGCCGCCTGCGGGACGACGCTCTCTTGCCCCACACGGTGCATGTGAAAGCTCAAGGTGGCCGCCAGGATCGCGGCGACGCCGGCGGCCAGCCCATCCAGCCCGTCCAGCCAATTCACGGTGACGATCATGCCGGTGATCCAGAACATCGTCAGCGGCACGTAGAGCAGGGCCGGCAGAATGATCATCGTGCCGGTGAAGGGGTTGTTGAACCGTTCCAGGATGATCAACGAGGCGATGGCGATGCCGGCAGCGGCCAGATACCCGGCGTATTGCGCCCACGGCGGCAGCTCGTAACGGTCGTCCAGCAACCCCAGGGCGAACATCAAGCCCCCGCCGAGCACCACGCCCCAGAATCGCCGCATCTCGTTGGGGTCGGCGGAGGGGATCGGATGCCAGCGGGAGACGGCCAACGCGCCGAAGAATCCGGCGGCGATGCCGATGCCGCCCAGGCGGGAGATCGTGCCGTGATGCTGCCGCCGTCCCCCCGGCACGGCGACGAGGCCCCATTTTTCCCCCAGCCACTGCCCCAGCGGGGTGAGCAACAACGCCAGCCCCAAG
>WFQZ01000176.1 GCA_015486785.1 Thermoflexales bacterium | reverse complement strand
CTACGTGGAAGAGACTCCTGGGGCGGTGGTCATCTTTGAGTTTCTGGAGCGGCACTGGCCTACCCTGGTCAACGGCATCGAGAGCAAGGTGATTCCCAAGACCAACAATACGGTGGAATTGGTCATCAGGCGGTTTGACCGGCACTACCAGAACTTCTGTGGCTTCGAAAGCATCGCGAGTGCTCAACTCTTCCTGGGGGTCTTTGAGAAGCTCTATCGCTTCACACCCTTCTCGCAGGATGCTCAGCCCAGGATTCGGGGCAAGTGCCCCCTAGAGTTGGCCGGTTATGACATCAGCCAGGTGCCAATGGCTTCCCTTTGCGCCGGTCTGAGCGTCGCCTGGCCTTTGAAGACACCCCAGAATTATGTCCCAAACTCGTGACGCTCTCTAAGTTTTGCCCTTGTGCTGTTGTTGGATATGATATAATTAGGTTGTCATACAAGATTTTTACTTTACGTAACTACTAGCTAAAGAAAGCAGGCAGATTATGGAACGCGAACCGCTGGATATGTTGGCCTTGGGCGAGGTTTTGGTGGATATGATCTCCACCGATGAGGCCGCCACATTAAATGAAACGCCCACTTTTGAAATGCACTTAGGCGGCTCGCCGACGAATCTAGCCCGGAACATCGTGAAGCTCGGAGGACGCGCGGCATTGGTGGCCAAGGTAGGCGATGATGCCTTTGGACGATTTGCCCGCGCACAGTTGGACCGCGAAGGCGTCTCGACGGAATACCTCCACACATCCCGAACGGCTCACACCAGCGTGGTATTTGTGACCCATACTCAGCGGACGCCGGATTTCCTGCCTTTGCGCGAAGCAGATTCCCGCGTGGGGGCCGGAGAGGTGCCCGATCAAGCGATCTTACGAGCGCGAGCCGTGCATGCCAGCAGTTGGGCGTTATCCTATGAGCCGTTTCGTTCTATCGCCATTCACGCCCTGAAGATGGCGCACATGACCGGGAAGCTCGTCACTTTTGACCCTAACTACAGCCCTAAAATCTGGCCCAATGTTCACGAAGCCCGTTACATTCACAGTTTGGCCCTGCCTTACGTGGACATCATCAAACCGTCGATGGATGATGTGCGGCGATTGTTCGGGGCGCAATCCACACCGGAATATGGGATTATGCGCTATCACGAGATGGGCGTACCGGTGATTGTAATCACGATGGGCGCACAGGGAGCTTTACTTTACCACAACGATGAGGTGTGCTTGATCGGCGGGGATCGCAATATCCAAGTGGTGGATGCAACCGGCGCGGGGGATGCTTTTTGGGCCGGATTCGTGCTGGCCAAGCTGGATGGATACGACCTCGCCACGTGCGTCCGCGTGGGGCACGAGGTAGCCGCCCGCAAATTGGACCACGTGGGGCCGCTGCCCAAGATCAACCGCTACGCCCTGTACCGGTCTCTGGAGCTGGAACGGCCTCAGCCCGGCCCGATGAACCTGGAGATCTTCTAAGCCCGGGCAGGATAGGGCAACGGCGGCATGTCGCGCGGATCGCCGGTGCGGAAGTAGCGCGGGATAGGCAAGCGCGGCGCGGAAAATTCCGGCGGCTGACGAAGGATCTCCTTGAGTTGGGCCACGTAGCCTTGCGCCGTGCGCTCCCAGGTGTAACGATCTAGGACGCGCTGTTGCCCGGCACGGGCGAAAGTCTCCCAAACCTGCGCATCGTTCAGCAGACGCGCTAATCCCCGTGCAATGTCCGCCGGATCGGTCGGATCGACCAGCACGCCGTATTCCCCGTGCTCATCACGCAGACTTTCCGCCGGCCCACCGTTGCGCGTCACCACCACCGGAAGCCCGGCAGCAGCAGCCTCCAGCGGAGCCAGGCCGAACGGCTCATAGCGTGCGGTCAGCGCGAAGACGGAACGGCGGCGGGCGAACTCCCGATATGCCGCCGCCAAGGCCAATTGTCCCCGCAATGCAAAAGCACTCACCTTGCCCCAGAGATGCGTTTGAGTGATGACTTCCCGCAAGTCGGCCAGGACACGCTTCTCAGGAGCGGTGGCGTGACGCGCGTCCCGCAGCGGATCGTCCAAGGCCCCGGTGATCAACACCAAGTTAGCCCGCTCTTGAAGCTCCGGCGTCTGAGCGTAAGCCCGCAGCAAATCCAGATGATTCTTCTTAGGGTCCAGGCGGCTGGAAGCCACGATGGCCGGCAGATCGCGCCGAGCGGGCGGTAAATCCCGCGCCAACATCGCTTGAATGTGCGCTTGGACGGCGGCTTCATCCGGGGCCACAGATTGCGCCCCGAAGATCGCCAAGTTCACGCCGGGGGGAATCACCGCAAAGCGACGGTCGTCCCGCACGTCCACCGCCCCGCGATAAGCGGGATGGGCGTACTGCTCCCATCGCTCTTGGCGGGTGCTGGTGATGATGCGGGCGGCGCGGTTCATACTCAGCCGCTCGGCGGTCAAGCGGGCGGCAAAGTGATAGCGGGCTTCCAAGTCTGGCAGCGTCTCTTGCGTCGGGCCGAGGTGATCGAGCTTCTGCGCCCCCAGCGAATGAGCGGTAAAGGTGAACGGTCGCCCCGTCTGCTCGGATAGCAGCACGCCGGCCAGGCCGCCATCGCCGTAATGAGTCGTAAAAGCATCGGGCAAGTCCCCCGCGTAGAACTTCAAGATGTGCGGCACCCACTCAGTCCCCAGGTACGGCCACAACAGCTCTTTGCGCAGGAATTGCGGCGGGCCGGCCTCCAGCCGCACGATGCGCACATTCGCCACACCGGGGTAAGCATCCAGCGGCGCGGAGAACTCCGGCCAGGCCGGATCAACAATGCGACGGGTCACGATGTCCACGCGATGGCCTTGAGACGCCATCGCCAAGGCCACCTGCTTCACGTAAACCAATTGCCCGCCGAAGTCCGGGTGCGCCGTCCAGTGACTATCGTGCGCGTCAAAGTTACCTTGTGGATTCAGGAACGCGATGTGCATCAGCCTTTCACTGCTCCGGCGGTCAATCCGGCGACGATCTTTTGCTGGAAGATCAACACCAACGTGATCAGCGGGACGGTCACGATAACGGCGGCGGCCATAATCTCGCCAAATGGCTCCTGGTGCGCGATCTGCCCGGTGAAGAGCGCGATGGCAACCGGCACAGTCCGCGCCTCCGGGGTGATGGAGGTGAAAGTCAACGCGAACAGGTACTCATTCCAGGCCGAGATGAAAGCCAGCAGGCCGGTCGTCACCAGGGCGGGCATCGTCAGCGGCAACAGGATCAGGTAGAAAGTTTGGAACGGCGTCGCGCCGTCCACCTGCGCCGACTGCATAATCTCCGAAGGCAGCCCCCGGAAGAACGAAGTGAGCACCCACACGGTGAACGGGAGCGTGAACAACATGTACGAGAGGATCATGCCCGGAATGGCCGGGATATTCAGCGCGTTGATCACGGCGTACAAGCCGGTCAGCACGGCGATTTGGGGGAACATCGTCATAGAGAGCACCAGGTACAGCGAGATTTTCTTGCCCCGGAAGCGCAGTTTGCCCAGGGCAAAGGCCGCAAAAGCTCCCACCAGCAGGGAGATGAAGGTGGTGGTGCTGGCAACGATGATGCTGTTTTTAAGCCCCAGCAGGAATTTCTCGT
>WFQZ01000175.1 GCA_015486785.1 Thermoflexales bacterium | reverse complement strand
TTGGTTCTTCCGGCGCGAGGCCGGAGAGCCAGTCGGGCATGCCTTCCGCCGGAGCAGGGGCTTCTTCCTCTGTGGGAGCGGGTTCTGGTGCGAGGCCGGAGAGCCAATCGGGCACGCCTTCCGTCGGGGCGGGGGCTTCTTCCTCTGCCGGAGTTGGTTCTTCTGGCGCGAGGCCGGAGAGCCAATCGGGCACGCCTTCCGCCGGAGCGGGAGCTTCTTCCTCTGCCGGAGTTGGTTCTTCTGGCGCGAGGCCGGAGAGCCAGTCGGGCACGCCTTCCGCCGGAGCGGGAGCTTCTTTCTCTGCGGGAGCCGGTTCCGGCGCGAGGCCGGAGAGCCAATCGGGCATGCCTTCCGCCGGGGCGGGAGCTTCTTCCTCTGCCGGAGTTGGTTCTTCCGGCGCGAGGCCGGAGAGCCAGTCGGGCATGCCTTCCGCCGCTTCGCTTTCGTCTACCGTGTCTTCCTGTGCCTGGGTAAGTTCCGAAAGCCAATCGGGAACATCAGCCGGGGTGTTTTCATCCGTCGCCCGTGAAGGCAGGGAAATCCCTTTAATCACCGGCGCGGGCTGCGCCGGGGCGGGCGCATTTTCCGTTTCCGGCGGGACCTCCAAGGGGACGAGCCGAGCGTGACAACGGTCACAAAACAGATTCCCTACCGGGTTCAATGCGCCACAGACGGGGCAGCGGGTTCTGGTATCTCGCAATGGCGAGCCGCATTCATTGCAAAAACGGCTTCCGTCTCGGTTCAGTGTACCGCATTTAGGACAACGGATCATAGTTTTCACTCTTCACTATGGGGACGATCAATCCCCACGATAATGCGGAGACCGGTCATCGTTACCCCCAGGGCCACGCCGATGACGATGCCGCGCATGCCACCGATGGCGAGGGTATTGAGCCAGGTGTGTACCAGCGAGAAGAATCCCCAGTAAGGAATGACGCTGAAAAGTGCCAAAATGACGACGATCAGGAAGACCGCGCTTTCCGCCTGACGACGGACACGCAAAAGCTGGATGCCGGTTAAGGTCAAGACGATGGCCGTCATTGCCAGTAAGGCCGATTCGCCGGGGACGAGTACGTAATTCAGCAGGAGTTGCGTCCAGGGATGCTGCGGGCCTTTCCCCCCGACAATGATCAACGCGCCGATAGCGGTGACAGTGACCAGGAAGCTCGAAGTCCAATGTCTTTTCGTGTGTGCCATCCGTGCCAGATGCACTTGGAGGATGTTAAGGTAGGCCAGAAATAGCGCGAATGCCCCCAGCACCGTCGCCCATTGGATGAGCAGGCTGCGCACTTGGTAAAGTGGCGTGCTGGGGAAGAACGCTCCCAAGAGTACTAACCAGCCGACCAGCATCGCGGTAATTGTGGGCAGGGTCCGTTTGAACATTCCTAGCCCCCCATCCCCAGCAAAGAGTAGATCATCGCCAGCACGATCCCCAGAATTACAATGCCCCGCAGTACGTCTTGGGCCAGCAGGCTTGACCAGTACGGGGAGCGGCTGATGACTTCCGCCCCGCCGGCGAACAGGTCTTCGCCGAGGACGAATTGTTGTTCGGCCAGCACCGGATACATTGAGCCGGCCCCACTGAGTGAGGTTGTGCCGCCGACAGAGTAGATGCCCCGCCGCAGTACCGCATCATTTAAGAAGGAGACTTCTTGATTGAACTGCCCCAACATAATGTTAGAGCCTATGGGATCGTCAAAGAGGTTCGTGGCAGCCATAGCCGCGTAAGTGACCGGCGTGGGGGCCGAAAATTGCACCATCAAGGGCCGATACAGGGAGGCTTCGCCTAAACGCGCGTAGGAACGGCGCATCCAATCTCCGGCCAGCAGGTAAAGGGTGGGATCGGCTACGGTGATGCGCGGCGGTGTGTCATAAGTCGCTGCCAGGTCTAGCAAGCCGGTGAGAGCTTGCAAGGAGGCGATAGAGGCCATCGCGTCTTCGCGGACCAGCCCTCCGCTCCCCAAGGCGATGTGGATTGAGTTGCCTTCTTCGGCGACACGTCCTACTTCATTAGATAGTGCCTGGAAGACCGGAAACTCGCGCGTTTCGGGGGCTGTATCCCGATAACGAATCCCATAAATCGCCAGGGCGATCACCCCGATGAAGACTATGCCCATAGCCAGGTAGAAGCCCATCTACTCATCCTCGGTCAGCAGGTAACGTTGTAACTGTCGCAGTGCTTCCGGTTGTTCTAGAACCTCAGCATACGGCGCGAGCGTCTCTTTCCCCAAAAACGGGGCCAACATCCACAGAATTTGCGCCCCTATGAATCCCCAAATTTGAAGTCCTTCCAGGAACAACGTCGCCATTGCTTCCCAATGTCGCGTTTTGATCGCTTCAGCCCACTGTTTAAGCTGCGCAGAGGAAAAGGTTTCTTGATCATTCAAGCGACGCTCTCCTGACAGTGTGATTCATAGGGTATGGTGTCTAAAAACCCGGTGCCTAGGCCGGGATTTTTAACTTTTTTCAGTATAGCACGGTTCGCAGAGTGTGTAAAGTTGTTCGCGTTTCAGGTTTGTTGCGGGTGCATTGCCGTAAAGCGTGCGCTTGCAGAGCGTCAAGAGTTGCCAACCGTGGGGCTTTGGTTACAATTGCCCACGCAATTTCAATAGCGGGTTAAAAAAGAGAGCTTATGCCACTGGTAGAAGAATTAGGAATTGATCTAGGCACGGTCAACGTTTTGGTCTATGTGCGAGGCCGGGGGATCGTGTTGCAAGAACCCTCAGTCGTTGCGCAGGAGATCAAGACCGGGACGGTCTTGGAAGTGGGAGAAAAGGCTCTGGCGATGTTGGGCCGGGCCCCCGAAACGATCCAGGTGCGCCGTCCGCTCCGCGACGGCGTGATCGCCGATTACCACATCACCCGCGAGATGCTGTATTACTTCATCAACACCGCCATCGGGAAGCGGCGACGGTTGTTTAAGCCGCACGTCATTTTGACGGTGCCGTTCGGCGTGACGCAGGTGGAAAGCCGCGCGGTGCATCAGGCCGCGCTGGAGGCCGGTGCAGGACGCGCTTACCGCATCCCGGAGCCGTTGGCCGGGGCCATCGGCGCGGGATTGCCCATTCACACGCCGGGCGGGCATATGGTGGTGGACCTCGGCGGCGGCACGAGCGAGGCCGCCGTGCTCTCCGTCTACGGGGTGGTGTCTTCGTCTGCGGTGCGCGTGGGCGGCGTGCGGATGGATGAAGCTATTGTGGCTTACGTGCGGCGCAAGTACAACTTGATGTTGGGCATGCCCACGGCGGAGGAGGCCAAGATTCGCATTGGCTCGGCCTTGCCGCTGGAAGAGCCGCTGCGGATGGAAGTGCAAGGCCGCGATCAGGTGACCGGCTTGCCTCGCAGCGTTGAAATCAGCAGCGACGACATCTCGGAGGCCCTGGAAGAACCGTTGAACTTGATCATCAACATGGTCAGATCGGTGCTGGAGCGCACCCCGCCGGAGCTATCCTCGGACATCATTGACCGGGGGATCACTATGATCGGCGGCGGCGCGTTGCTGCGCAATGTGGATAACCTGTTGACTCAGGAAACCGGCGTGCCGGTGTACGTGGCCGATGCGCCTATGGCCTGCGTGGCCGTCGGCGCGGGCAAAGCGCATGCCCTGCTCCCTTACCTCAAGCGCACCTTGGAGGCTTTGTAGGCGAGCGCGAGGCTATCTGCGCTTGCGGAAATGCTGACCCGTGCTATAATCTCGCCCCGTTGGGAGGTTGCGGGTGTAGTTCAGCGGTAGAACGTCAGCTTCCCAAGCTGAATGTCAGGGGTTCGAGTCCCCTCACCCGCTCAAACAGTCCGGTACGTTGTATCGGACTGTTTTTTTATCCACACAGGAGGCCGCTATGACTTTCGATCCCACTTGCTGGAGCTGTCTGGCCAACGCCGGCATCAAGCGCGTTTCCCCCGGCGTGACCATTTACGAGGGGCAGCATTGGCTGGTTGAGCATGCCTATCCCACCAAGCTGCGTGGCTGGCTGGTGCTGGTGCTCAAGGAGCACAAGGCCGCGTTGCATGAGCTGACCCCGGCGGAATTTGCGGAGATGGGCGAGCTGATCCAACGCACCACCCGCCTGATTCATCGGCAATTCCACAGTGCCAAGGAATACGTGATGATCCTGGCGGAAGCCGAACATTTCCATCACGTCCACGTACACATTGTGCCCCGCGCCGCCGACCTGCCGCCGGAGTTGCGCGGGCCGCGAATTTTCGCGCTCCTGGGCGAAAAGGTCTCGGCAGACGCGCTCCCCCCGGCGGAAGTTGCTGCGCTCTGTGAAGAATTGCGGGACGCCTTTCCGCGTGACGACAATTCTTGACGCGCTTTCGGGGCTAGTTATAATGGCCACAGTCACACAGAGAAGGAGAGGATAATGCTCAACGCAAATGAACTTCGTAAAGGAACTACGTTCTTACTCGATGGCAAACTGTACCAGGTGATTGAATATCAGCACTACAAGCCGGGGCGTGGCAATGCGATCATCCGCACGAAAATCCGAGACCTGCGCACAGGGGCCATCATCCCCCGCAACTTCTTGAACGGAGACCGTTTTGAGGAAGCTCCGGTGGATCGGCTGACGATGCAGTACCTCTATCACGATGAGGAGAGCTACTACTTTATGGATGTGGAGAGCTACGATCAGCACAGCATCCCGGCGGCAATGGTGGAGGAACAGGCCGGGTACCTCAAGGAAGGTATGGAAGTGACCATCTCAATGTACGGCAGCGAGCCGATTGCTATTGAGCTGCCCAGCACGGTGGAGCTAGAGGTGGTGGATTCCGAAATGGCCGTGGCCGGAGATACGGCCACCGGCGCGAGCAAGACCGTGGCCTGCGAGACCGGTTTGAAGGTTCAAGTGCCGCTGTTCGTCAATGTGGGCGACGTCATTCGTGTGGACACGCGCACCGGAGAGTACGTAACCCGCGTTTCTTAACTCGTAACAACTCTTAAAGTTCCCCACGGCGTGCCGGAAAAGCACGCCGTTTTTTGTGGAGGATAAGCGAATGCAAGACTGGAGTATGTACGCCGGGCGATGGTTGGCTTTGACCGAGAGCGGGCACGTCGTAGGAATTGCCGAGCAGCGCGAGGAAGCATTGCTCATCGGGCGAAGCCGCCAGCCCAAGGATCGTTTGCGGCTGGTGTGGATTTCACCTCATCCGCCCCACATCGCCTTGCCCGACTGGCCGTTGGGCGAGATTTCTCCGTACCTTGATCCGACACACGTGTGGTTGGCCGGTGGTGCGGTACGCGACTTGCTCTTGGGACGCACGATGCACGATTGGGATTTTGTGGTGGACGGCCCGGCAATTCCGTTAGCGCGTCACGTGGCCGATGTGCTGCACGCCCCGTTCTATCCCCTGGATGAGCAACGGGATACCGGGCGGGTACTGTTGAAGCATCCTGAAAGCCACGAGCCGGTCTTCCTGGATTTCGCCAGGCTGCGCAGCGATTCCCTGGAAGCAGACCTACGCTTGCGCGACTTCACCATCAACGCGATTGCGCTCACGCTTGACGGGCAAGTGCGCGATCCTACCGGCGGGCAGCGGGACTTACAGCGCGGAATCATCCGGCTGACGCATACCCGCAGTTTCGATGACGATCCCCTGCGGCTGCTGCGAGCCGTCCGCCAGGCCGGAGATACGGGCTTCCGCCTGGAGCCGACCACTGAGGCGATGTTGCAACGCAAAGCGGCCTTGATCGCTCGCCCTTCCCCGGAGCGCGTGAGCACGGAGCTACGCCAGATCATCGGCCACACGCCGGCGTCCCCCGGCTTGAGCCTGCTGCAACGCTCCGGACTGCTGGCCTACGTGCTGCCCGAAGCGGATGCGCTCCGCGCCATCCGGCAGACCGCGCCCCACGTTTTCCCCACCGTCTGGGGGCACACCATCGCTGCACTGTACGCCATTGAAGGAATACTCGCGCTGGTGCGGGGCGCAACACAGCCTCCAAACGCAAAGCGTCCCGGCCCGCGCGTGGCCTGGGATGAGCTGACGACGCTCTTGCACTCTTGGCAGCCATCGTTGCTTGAGTACCTACGGGAGGAACTGAGCACTGGCGTTTCCAGGGGCGAGTTGCTCAAGTGGGCGGTGCTGTATCACGACGTGGGGAAAGTAGACACGCGCTCGGTCGACGAACAAGGCCGCACGCACTTCTACCAACACGAGCAGATCGGCGCGGAGATGACCGCCCGGCGGCTCGACGCGCTGCGTTTTGCGCACAAAGCGCGGGATTTCGTGGTCGCTCTGGTGCGCCGCCATATGACGCTGCTTCCCTATCGGCAGCAACGCCCCACGCGCCGAGCCATCTATCGCTTCTACAGGCGAAATGGGGATGCCGGCGTGGGCATCATCCTCGTGGCCCTGGCGGACACGCTGGCGGTCTACGGCAACACGCTTGCGGAAAACGCCTGGCGCACCTTGCTTCAGGCCGCCGATGATCTGCTGCGAGCCTACTTCAGCCATCACGATGAAGTCATCGCCCCGCCGCCGCTGCTTTCCGGCAAGGATGTTCTTGCTCTGGGTGTGCCGGAAGGGCCGCTGGTGGGGCAGTGGCTGGATAGGCTGCGCGAAATGCAGGCGATAGGGCAGCTTGTCACCCGCGAGGATGCCCGCGCGTGGTTGCGTGAGCAGTTAGGCACGCCGCATCCCTCCGACGATTAAGCCTTCTCGGCCCCGATTTTGACAAGTTTTGCCTTTTGTGGCATAATGAAATCGGTTTCAGAAACCGATTTCAGAAGCTGGTTGCTCTGGTTAGTGGCAAGGAGCGTTATGCCCCGTAAGACAATCGCCGATGTGGCCCGTGTGGCCGGTGTATCAAAAAGCACCGTGAGCCGTGTGCTGGGCGGCAAGACTCGCTATATGCGGGCCGAAACCCGTGAGCGTGTGTTACAAGCGATCAACACGCTCGGCTACCGTCCCAGTGTGGTCGCCCGCAGTCTGGTCTCCAAGCGCACCCAGACCGTCGGCCTGTTGATCTCCGACATCGGCAATCCCTTCTATCACGAGGTGATTCGCGGCGTGGAGGATGTGGCCGTGGCGCACGATTACAGCATCTTCTTTTGCAACACCAACTACGATCCGGCCCGCAGCCGTCAGCATTTCCACTCGCTGGTGGATAAGCAGGTGGATGGCGTGTTGTTTATGGCCAGCGGAGATTACTCATCCTGGACGCTGGACGAAGCCGCTCAACATGCCTTGCCGCTCGTGCTGGTGGACTGGAATGTGGAGGATGCGCCGCCCCAATCGCTCTTGAGCAAGATCACGCTGAACTTCGTGCCGGGAATCCACGAGGCCATCGCGCACTTGGTTTCCTTGGGGCACACGCGGATCGCGCACGTGAGCGGGCCGCACACACTGGCGACGGCCCGCAAGCGGAAACAGGCGTTCCTGGACGCGATGGAGAAGCACGGATTGGATGCGGCACAAGCCCCCGTGATTGAGGGCGATTTGCGCGTTGCCGGGGGACGGCAGGCTCTGGGCGCGATCCTGGAGATCGCCCCACGGCCTACGGCGGTGCTCGCAGCCAACGATCTGACCGCGCTGGGGTTGCTTTGGGAAGCCCGCAACCGCGACATCAGCGTACCGGAACAACTTTCCATTGTGGGGCTGGACGACATCACCTTGGCTTCGCAAGTGACCCCCGCGCTCACCACCGTCTCGCTCCCTCGCTACGACTTGGGCAAGATCGCTATGCAATTGCTGCTAGAGATGCTACAATCGGGAGAGTGTTTTACCCGCCGGGTGGATACGCGCCTGGTCATCCGTCAGTCCACCGCACCGTCGCCCGCCTGAGGGACGGTGCAGATCGCTCAAAGAAGGAGGTGCATCCGCAAGAGAGAACGCGCTAAACGAAGTCCTACCAGTTAAAACCCATTCAATCTTAGAGAGGAGTGTAAATTATGTCGCACAAGAAACTTTGGTCCCTGTTAGCTTTGCTAACACTTGTCGTAACTTTGCTGGCCGCTTGCGGCGGCTCAAAGGCCACCCCGGCACCGGAGCAGACTCAGGCCCCGGCATCAGGTGATAAGAACGAAGTGGAAGTCTTTTCGTGGTGGACCGGCGGCGGTGAAGCAGCCGGATTGCAGGCGATGATCAAGGTCTTCAACCAGAAGTACCCTGATATCAAGTTCATCAATGCCGCCGTGGCCGGTGGCGCGGGGACGAACGCTCGCGCTGTGTTGGCCGCCCGTTTGCAGGCCGGCGATCCGCCGGATAGCTGGCAAGGGCACGCCGGGCAAGAGTTGATCGGCACTTACGTGGCCGCCGGACAGATCGAACCGCTGAACTTCTTGTACGAGAAGAACGGCTGGCTCAAAGTGATGCCCGAGAAACTGATCCCCCTGATTTCCAAGGATGGCAAGATTTACTCTGTGCCGGTCAACATCCACCGCGCGAATGTGCTGTGGTACAACCCCAAGATCCTCAAGGACAACAACGTGGAAGTCCCCACCACCATTGATGAGTGGTTCGCGGCGATGGACAAGCTGAAGGCCGCCGGTGTGGAAACGCCGTTGGCCATGGGCGAGCAGTGGACGGCGATGCACTTGTTCGAAACGGTGCTGCTGGGCACGCTAGGCCCGGACGCCTACAACGGTTTGTGGGACGGCACGACGGCTTGGGACGGCCCCGAAGTTCACCAGGCCTTGGTCAACTATGATAAGCTGCTCACCTACACCAACAGCGATGCCACTTCTTTGACCTGGCAAGATGCCTCGCAGCTCGTCGTAGAAGGCAAGGCCGCCTTCAACGTGATGGGCGACTGGGCCGAGGGTTACTTCCAAGAGCTGGGCAAGACCCCCAAGGTGGATTACGGTTGGGCGCCGGTGCCCGGCACCGGGGGCACGTTCCAATTCCTGTCCGATAGTTTCGTGCTGGCGAAGGGTGCGCCGCACCGTGACGCCGCCATTGCTTGGCTGACCGTGGCCGGTTCTAAGGAAGGGCAGGACGCCTTCAATCCGGTCAAAGGCTCCATCCCCGCCCGCAGCGACGGCGACCGCAGTCTCTACGATGAGTACCTCAAATCGGCTATGGACGATTGGGCCTCCAACACGCTGGTCGGCAGCTTGACCCACGGCGTGGTCGCCAATGACTCCTGGAAATCCGAGATTGACACCGCCATCGGCCTGTACCTCAGCTCGCACGACATTGATCAGTTCCAATCCGCGTTAGCTACAGCCTGCAAGGACTCCGGTCCCTGCCAGTAATTTCACCTCTGCCCAGGGTGGAAGATTCTTCCACCCTGGGCACTTTAAGGGGGAAGAATGCGCACCACAAAGGACAAAATTCTTTCCATCGCTCTAGTCTCGCCCTCCATACTGGCGGTGCTGATTTTCGTCTACGGTTTTATTGCCTGGTCCATACGGGTCTCCCTGAGCCGGTGGAAAGGCTTGCTGCCGAACTATGCTTGGGCCGGTCTCAAAAATTACATTGAACTCTTTCACGATCCTCGCTTCCAAGTGGACGTGCGCAACACCGCCATTTTCACGGTGCTGTTCGTGGGCATCAGCCTGATCCTGGGATTGTTTCTGGCGATTATGCTCGATCAGGGCTTGAAAGGCGAGGCCTTCTTTCGGACTGTTTATCTGTTCCCGATGGCTATCTCCTACATCGTTACCGGCGTGGTCTGGCGCTGGCTGATGAATCCGGCGCAGGGCAGCCGCTTGAGCGGGTTCAATCTTTTGTTTGACAAAGTGGGGCTGGATTTTCTGATCAACAAATGGCACACCACGCCGCAATGGGGCATCGCCTTCATCGCCATTCCGGCCATCTGGCAGATGTCGGGCTATGTGATGGCGTTGTACCTGGGCGGATTGCGGGCCATTCCCGAATCATTGCGCGAGGCGGCGCGGGTGGACGGCGCGACCGAGGTGGACATCTACCGCCACGTGGTGTTGCCGTTGATGCGCCCCATCACGCTCAGCGCGATGATCATCCTGGGGCACATCTCGCTCAAGGTCTTCGACTTGATCATCGCCGTGGCCGGGAAGCAAGTCGCGCTGGACGTGCCCGCCGTCTACATGTGGCAAACCACCTTCGATGGCTACTTCTTCAACCGAGGCGCGGCCATCGGCATCCTGCTTTTGCTCAGCGTGGCGGTGCTGGTCATTCCGTACCTGTGGTACAGTCTGCGCGGGGAGGCTGAATTATGAATACCCAATCACGCGCTCGCAACTGGCTCTACGTCCCGTTGATCGTTATGGCGATCTTCTACCTGGTTCCTCTCTACGTGATGATCGTGACCGGCTTCAAGAGCTTCGCCGAGATCAGCTTGCAAACGATGTGGAACTTGCCGGCCTCCGGCATTCACTTTGATAACTTCAGCGAAGCCGCGCAAAAGCTCGCGCCGTATTTTTGGAACAGCACGCGCATGGTGCTTCCGGCGGCCATTCTCTCCTCCATCCTCGGCTCGCTCAACGGCTACGTACTTTCCAAGTGGAAGTTCCCCGGCTCCAACATCATCTTCCCGCTCCTGCTCTTTGGGATGTTCATCCCCTACCAAAGTATTCTCATCCCCCTGGTGGAATTTATGCGCAAAGTCGGTCTCTACGGCACCATCGGCGGCCTGATCTTGACCCATGTCATCTACGGCATCCCCATCACCACGCTGACCTTCCGCAATTATTACGCCAACGTGCCCACGGAGCTGGTCGAGGCGGCCAGCATTGATGGCGCGGGTTTACTAAAAACCTACTGGCACGTGATCTTGCCCATCTCCATTCCCAGCTTCGTCGTCGTGCTCATCTGGCAGTTCACCGCTGCTTGGAACGACTTCCTTTTCGCCGTGGTGCTCACCGACTCGCAGCACTGGCCTGTGACCGTGGCTTTGAACAACATGGCCGGCAGCCAAATCATCGCCTGGAACGTGCAGATGGCCGGTTCATTCCTGGCCGCCGCGCCCACCTTGCTGGTTTACCTGTTCCTGGGACGCTATTTCCTGCGCGGCATGATGGCCGGAGCACTCAAAGGCTAAATAACCCCCATTTCCTCAGCACTGCCCGCTTCCCCGCGAGCCGTGCTGAGGAAACCGCTTCTAAATCCCCCAGTTCGTAGAAATCCTGCCTTCCTATTGAATTCTCACCGAATCTCTGCTATGATGTAGGCAGGCGGTATCGGCTACATTCCACGGAGACTAAAAGCTCAAGGTTACGTCCTGCGCTTATGATGATTACCCCCAATTGTTTCCTATCCTCGCCGCTTCATAGGCCAGGGCATTATGATTTATGACAATCAAAAGGAGGGCACTATGAAACACGCATGGGGAATTTTGTTGGTGATGATCGGAGCATTGTATCTGGCAATTGCTCCACCGGCGCGGGCCGACGACATTGTGATCGGGTGCGATACCACCGCCCTAAGCAATGCCATCACCACCGCGAACATCAATTCCGCCGACGACACCATCACCCTGGCAAAGGATTGCATCTATGACTACAGCGGATGGACGCCCACTAACTACAACGCCTTGCCTACCATCGTTACCGACACCAACCACAGCCTGGTCATCAACGGTAACGGGGCTAAGCTCTACCGTTCATCCGATTCGAGCACCGACTTCCGCTTCTTCCAAATCGACTCGGATGCCAAGCTGACACTGCAAGACCTCAGACTGGTAGGCGGCGGCTTTGCGACCTCCTCGCCCTACGGCGGCGCGATCTACAACCAAGGCTATCTGACCTTGACCAATGTCAGCATCCTGGGCTGCCGCGCCGGACGGGCCGGCGCCATTTACCACCTTGGACAATGGTTGTACATTGATCACAGCGCGATTCTTGATAATCAAGCCTCGCAATACTACGGGGCTTTGTTTAACGGCGGCCCGGCCAAGATCAACGAGACCACCATCGCCGATAACTACGCCGGCATGAGCGGGGGCGGCGTTACCAATAACAGCCAGCTCTCTATGACCAACGTCTCGTTGATCAACAACCACGATCAGTTCTACAGCTACGGGGCCTTGCACAACACCAGCGGGGGCGATGTGAGCTTTCGCAATACCCTCATAGGCGGGGATAACATCTGGATGCCGGAGTGTGCGAATGACACCGGAGCCACGATGACCTCCAAAGGATTCAATCTCACCCGTCAGGGCGGCGGATGCCCCACCGACGGAACTCACGATCAAACGTTCCCGGAGAACGCCTTGTACCAAGTTGTGGACGCGAGGGAAGGGCTGGTTTACCCCTTGCTGCCGGACAGCCCGGCCATAGACGCCGGGTATTGCCCCGGCGAGCCATCCGATCAACGATACTTCGTGCGCCCCTTCGTCCAACCGACCTTTGGCGCGCCCCTGAAAGATGGCTGTGACATTGGAGCCTACGAGGCGCACTTGGAAATGGCCGCTTTCCCTCGACCCAACACCAATGCCGCCTCAGACACCACGGAGATCACCTTGCAGTATGACCAAGACATCAGCTCCACTAGCGTCACCACCAGAGCGATGAGTGCCTACGCCGCCCAAACGCCGCTG
>WFQZ01000174.1 GCA_015486785.1 Thermoflexales bacterium | reverse complement strand
CATTGTATCTGATTTTGCGGGTTGGCTCAAATCCATTATGGGCACGTCCGCACCCCTTTTTCAACCACTTTACGAACCCCAGAGCCGATTTCGGCTACCTGTATGTCCCTAATGTGATACGCTCTCCCCTCACGCCTTGACTTGTATGACATCTGCACATAATAGAGCGTGGTAAACACATCTTATGGGAGGGATTGATGAAACTCGGAGCGTTCTACAGCTTGCTGATCGTAGCCGTACTGTTGACGGCCTGCGGCGGCGGGGATCACAACATCCAGACGCCCACCGCCACGCCTGCGGCGGGACTCTTGCCGACCGCTTCCTGCGGCGATGACGTTTGCACCATCCCCGAACCGACTACCGATTGCTCATCCGCGCCGGTGTGCGTGCTGCCTACGGCGACACCTTGAGCACTTGCCAGCATCGTGAACCGCATTATGATGCGGAACGCCCCTGATCGGGGCCTAACTTACATATATTGAGGAGGTCTACATGGCAAAGCCATTGAACTTTTACCTTGACCCTGCGGGCAAGAAAACCAATGCCAGCGTGAAAAAAGTAGTCGCCGTGCTCAGTGGGAAAGGCGGCGTGGGAAAATCCACCACCGCAGCACTGTTGGCATCCGGCTTACGCCGCAAGGGACTGCAAGTGGGCGTACTCGACGCCGACGTGACCGGCGCCAGCATCCCTAAACTGTTCGGCGTCTCCGGCGCGGTCTTCCAAGACGAGCAAGGGAAGATCATCCCGCCCGAAAGTGCCGGCGGAATCAAGATCATCTCCATCAACCTGCTGCTGCAAAGCGAAGATGATGCCGTCATCTGGCGCGGGCCGCTCGTCACCAAGATCATCAAGCAATTCTGGGAAGACGTGAAGTGGGGCGACCTGGACGTGCTGATCATTGACATGCCGCCCGGCACCTCCGACGCCGCGATCACCGTGATGCAAAGCCTGCCCCTGAACGGGCT
Organism: Thermoflexales bacterium; assembly: GCA_015486785.1. Taxonomy (GTDB): domain Bacteria; phylum Chloroflexota; class Anaerolineae; order B4-G1; family SLSP01; genus S014-19. The sequence goes on along the minus strand of WFQZ01000174.1, from coordinate 7,621 downwards.
GGTCGTCGTCACCACCCCGCAAGACCTGGCCGATATGGTGGTGCGCAAAGCCGCCAACATGGCCTTGCAACTGAAAACCCCCATCGTGGGCATCGTGGAAAACATGAGCTACGCCATCTGCCCGCACTGCGGCGAGCACCTGGAAATCTTCGGGCCGGGGCACGGCGAGCAACTGGCCCGCAAGTACAACACCCAGCTTCTAGGTCGCGTAGGCATTGACCCGGAACTTTCCCGCCTCTGCGATGCCGGGCAAGTGGAAACCTACGCCAGCCAGGATGTCACCCCCATCGTTGAAAAACTCCATCACTGGGTTGAATCCTAATCCCCGCGCGGCCTGACGGGTCTCCGTCAGGCCGCCCCGTCCGCACTGCAAAGGAGTCCCCGCCCATGGCCCGAAGAAAAACGAGCAAGCGTAACGCCCTGCCGGCCCTCCTGGCCGGAATGTTGACCGTCGTGCTGCTGCTGATCGCAGGAGCCGCGATCCTCTTCCTTCTCTCGTGGGTACGCGGCTCCCTGGCTCACACCGGCGGGATGCCCGGCCTGCCCGGCAGCACCGCCCCCAGCGAAAACGTCAAGTACGAATTCGGCTCACTGCTGCCGGTGTGGACGGGGAAACAGCGCGTCACCGTGCTCGTCCTGGGGATTGACGAGCGGGCGCAGGAAACCGGCCCTTGGCGCACCGACACCATCATCCTGGCCACGCTTGATCCGGTGAACAAACAAGCCGGTGTGCTCTCCATCCCCCGCGACCTGTGGGTGCCCATTCCGGGGTACAACAGCGGACGCATCAACACCGCGCACTTTCTGGGCGACTTGTACGGCTACGAAGGCGGCGGGCCGGCCCTGGCCAAGGCCACGGTGGAATACAACTTCGGGGAACCGATTGACTACTACGTGCGGGTGAACTTCCAAGGCTTCGTGCAGATCGTAGACCTGATCGGCGGCGTGGATGTCTACGTGGAAAAGCGAATCGACGATCCACAGTACCCGGACGGACATTACGGCGTGGAGCATCTGGTCATCGAGCCGGGCTGGCATCACTTTGACGGGGAAATGGCCCTCAAGTACGCCCGCTCGCGCCACGGCAGCAGCGACTTCGCCCGCGCCCGCCGCCAACAGCAGGTGATGTTGGCCATCTTGGATCGCATCACCAGCCTGGAACTGCTCCCCGACCTGGCCCGCAACGCGCCCAAGATTTTCCAGACCCTCCAAGGCTCGGTGCAAACAGACCTGGCCCTTGACCAAATCCTGGCCCTGGCCAACCTGGCGACGCAAGTCAAACGCGAAAACATCCGCTTCGGCGTGATTGATGCCACCTGCACCGAGAATTGGACCACCCCGGACGGCGCACAAGTGCTGATCCCGCTGCGGGATCAGATGCGGCGCGTCGTCTCCTACGTCTTCTGGGAAGACGTGACCCCGACGCCGGCAGCCACCAACGCGCCGCCCGCCACCGCCATCCCGGCGATCACGCCCACGCCGGAGAAAGCCACCATCGCCGTGCTCAACGGCACCACCCGCGCCGGATTAGCCGGTGGCACCGGAGCGTACCTCAACAACCACGGCCTCCCCGTCGCCAAAGTGGACAACGCCGACCGGCAAGACTACGCCAACTCGCTGGTAGTGCTGAACCGCGACAAACCGGCCACAGCCGCCAAAATCATTGCCCTGCTGCACCTGCCCGGCACCGCGCTCACCAAGGGCAGCGATCCCAATGCCCCCTACGACATCGTGATCATCCTCGGCGCGGACTACGCGGGCGTCCCGTCCGAGTGATCCGCCTGCGGCCAGAACTCAAAGAGCTGTCCCACCGAAATACCGCACACGTTCCGGCGGATCACCTCGCCGAAGATCGCGGCCACCGACACCACCTTGAGCCGCTCTGGCCGCCGCTCCGGCGGGATGGGCACCGTGTTGGTGACGATGATCTCGTCGATCTCCTCAATCGCGTTGAGCCGCTCGACCGCCTTCCCCACAAACAGCCCGTGCGTCCCCACCACGGTGATGCGGCGCACGTCACGTTGGCGCAATTGGCGGCACATCTCCATAATCGTGCCCGCCGTTGCGATCTCATCATCCACCAAAATCACATCCTTGCCCTGCACATCCCCGATCAAGCCGGTGATCGCCACGTTGTTATCGCCCAAACGCATCTTTTCACCCACGGCCAGCGAAAGGTGCAGCGTGCGAGCCAACTTCCCGGCCCGCTTAGCATGCCCCACGTCCGGCGCCACCACCACGCTGTTGCCCAAATCCTTCTTCAACAGATGCTCCACAAACACCGAGTGCGCCGTCAAATGATCCGTGGGCACGCTGAAAAACCCGTGGACTTGCGGAGAATGTAACGTCATCGTGATCACATGCGTCGCTCCGGCGGTCGTCAGCAGATCGGCAATCAGCCGTCCGGCGATGGAAATGCGCGGCGCGTCCTTCTTGTCCGAACGCGCATAGGAATAGTAGGGGATCACCGCGTTGACGCTCTTGGCCGCCGCGCCACGGGCGATATCCAGCATCAACAGCAGCTCCAACAGATTATCGCTGCACGGAGGCGCAAGCGGCTGGATGATGAACACCTCCTTGGAACGCACGCTGGTGCCCAAATGAATGTAGAAATTGTCGTTGGTGAACTTGTTGATCACCGTAGGGCTAAGCTCCAACCCCAAATAGTCGGCGATCTCCTGCGCCAACTCCGCGTGCGCGGAGCCGCTGAACAGTAAAACATTCTCCGGCGGAACGGGGATTTGCTCTAGGGACACAACCTGCTTGCTCAAAACTCTCCTCCCAAACTTTTTAGAAACAAGTGACAGCTCACCGCGAGGCGCAGAGGGCACGGAGGACAGGAACGCCCCTCTCTGCGTGCTCCGCGCCTCGGCAGTGAGAAAAACCCTCAATCCAGATTCTCGATCCTCACCGGCTGAGCATCCTCCGTAGGCGGGAAGTTGAAGATGCGGCTGTAAAAGTAGTACTCCGTATCCAACGCCCGGCGGATATTTTCGGCGCGGCGGAATCCATGTTGCTCGCCCGCGAACAGCAGATAAGCCACCGGAATCCCCTTTCGACGCAAGGCAGCCACCATCGTTTCTGCCTGTGCCGGCGGGACAATCTTATCCTCATCCCCCTGGAAGAAGATCACCGGACAATTCAGCCCCTCCACGTGATGAATCGGCGACCGTTCCAAGTACAAATCCCGCCGCTCCGGGTACGGGCCGACCAGACTATCCAAGTAGCGGGACTCAAACTTGTGCGTATCCAGCGTCAAAGCCTCCAGATCGCTCACCCCGAAATGGCTCGCTCCGGCCTGGAACGCGCGGCGGAAGGTCAAAGCACACAGCGTCGTATAGCCGCCCGCGCTGCCGCCCCGAATCGCCATCCGCTGCCCATCCACGCGCCCTTGCGCCACCAGGTAACGCGCTCCATTGACGCAGTCATCCACATCCACGATCCCCCAGCGGCCCTTGAGCCGCTCGCGGTACGCCCGCCCGTAACCGGTGCTGCCGCCGTAATTCACCGCCAACACCGCAAACCCCCGGCTGGTCCAATACTGCACCCCCAGGCTGAGTGTATCACGCACCGCCGACGTCGGCCCGCCGTGACTCACCACAATCAGCGGCGGCAACTCGCCCTCCGGCGCGGTGTAATCCTTATTGTGCGGCGGATAGAAAATCCCATAAGCCGTCTCGCCATCCGCCGTGGGGAACGCCAGCGGCTCCGGCTGCGTGAGATACCCCGCATCCGGCAGCACCTCGGTCGCGCGGCGCAAGACCGTATGCTCGCCGCTCGCCACATCCAGCAACACCAACGCCGAAGCGCGATCCGGCGCACCGCCGTTGAACAACACCTTCTCTCCCGCCACCTGGATGTAATCAAACGCCGTGTAAGGCGTCTCCAGCGGCGTGAGCTGCCCCGAAGCCACGTCCACCGACGCCAGATGCCCCGTGCCGTCCTGCGAATAGGCGCACACCAACCGCTGCGGCGAAACATACCCGTAAGTGGACATCCCGAACACCCACTGCGGACGGCCAAACTCCGCCGCCATCGGCACCAGATGGCGGATCGTCTCCCCCTCCAGGCGGTAGAGATTCCACCACCCGCTGCGATCCGAAACAAACGTCAGCACCCCGTCCGGCGACCACGAAGGTTGGAAGATGGACTCCTGCGCCCCACCGGCGACGCACACCGCCGCGCCGAGCGTCCCATCCTCCGCCAGCGGCGCGACCCATAACTCCGTGCCATCCCACGGCATACGCGGATGATCCCACGTCAGCCAGGAAAGACGCTGCCCGTCGGGGCTGAGCCGAGGCGTGGCGTAGAAATCGTGCCCCTCGGCCAACACCACCTGCTCGCCCCCGTCCAGCGGAATCGCCGTCAGCGTGTTGACCGCCTCGCCCGCGCCCGTGTGATCCTCACGCACGCAGATCAACCGCCCACGAGCGGCATCCATCACGCAATCGGCGTAACGCCAAGCCCGCTCCGGCGTGAGCGGCTGCGGCGTGCCGCCCGTCAACGGCACCACATACAACCGCTGATCGCGGAAATTAGCAAAGTACACCGACCCGCCGTGTGCCAGCCACGACCCGCCCCCGTACTCGTGGACGCGCGTCCGCGCATTAAACGGCGGCGGCGTCACATCGCGCCGCGTGCCATCCGCGTCCCGCGCCACAATGACATACCGCCCGCCCTCCAACGGACGCCCCTCCGACCACAAAACGCGCCCCTCGGCGAACACCCCGCCTCCCAGCCGGATGCTGGCCGCAGTGATCAACTCCGACGTAATCGGCGACTTCCAAGCCCCATACGGAGCAACCTGAGGTTGAACCATCGCAAAGCCTCCTGTGCTTAGATTTCCTAGCGATCATACACCTGATCCCCACGCAGGACAAATGCGAGATACAAAAAATGCGACGCACTTTTTGGGTGCGTCGCATCTCATTGCCGGCCGCCGCGAGTCGTTACTGCGCCAGTTCGTTCTTCAGCGCATCCCCCAGACGGCGCACGCCCTCCACAATCATATCCGGCTTAGCGTTGGAGAAGTTCAGCCGCATCGCCTGATGGCCGCCGTCACCATCCGGGTAGAAGTTGACGCCCGGCACGTAGGCCACCTTGTGCTTCAAAGCCGTGTGGAACAGTGCTTGCGTGTCCACCCCCGCCGGGACTTGCGCCCAGAGGAACAACCCTCCGTGCGGGCGAGTCCAGTGCGATCCTTCCGGCCAAAGCTCCACCAGAGCATCCAACATCACATCCCGCCGCTCCTTGTAAGACCGCCGCAGCCGCTTGATGTGCATCTTGAGAATGCCCCGTTGCGCCACATCGTTAGCCACCATCTGATCAAAGGTGCTGGTGTGCAGGTCGGCCCCTTGCTTAGCCTGCACCAAGCGGGTGATGATCTCCGCCGGCGCGACGATCCAGCCGATGCGCAGCCCCGGCGCGAGTATCTTGGAGAAAGTCCCCAGGTAGATGGTGCGCTCTGGAGCCATCGCCGCGATGGGCGACAAATCCTGCCCCTCGTAGCGCAACGCCCCGTAAGGATCGTCCTCCAGGATGATCAAATCGTACTTGCGGGCCAACTCCACCAGCAGCCGCCGCCGTTCCTCCGAAAGAGTCGTGCCCGCCGGGTTATGGAAGTTGGGCAAAACGTACACGAAACGCGGAGTTTCCTGCTTGATGACCGCCTCCACCTGCTCCACCTGCATACCGTTCTCGTCGAGCGGCACGGTGAGGAAGCGAGCTTGATAAGCCCGCCAAGCCTGAATCGCGCCCAGGTAAGTGGGGCGTCCGGTGAGAATCGGCGTGCCAGGGTCCACAAAGACCTTGCCCATCAAATCCAGGGCCTGCTGCGAACCGGTGGTGATGAGGATATTTTCCGCACTGTGCGGAATGCCGTACTTAGCCATACTTTCGGCCAAATACTCCCGCAGCGGAGGATAACCCTCGGTGGCACTGTACTGCAACGCCCGGTCCGGCTCCTCGCGCAGCAGGAAGTTGCACGCCTCCTCGATTTCGCGCACCGGGAAAAGCTCCGGCGCGGGCAGCCCCCCGGCAAAGGAAATCACGCTGGGGTCCTGCGTCACCTTGAGCAACTCGCGGATCGCCGAGCTTCTCATGTTCTGGGTGCGCTGCGCCAAGAAACGCTCCCAATTGACTGGTACATCGGAATTTGCATATACGGTCATAGTAACCTCCTAAACTAAGATAGATTTAACTGCTAAAGGTGCGTCGCACTTTGGAAGTGCGTCGCACCTCGGAACTCACTGACTCTGCCGGATCACCAGCGGCAGGTACACCCCGTACAAATGGATTGCCTCGTTCGCCACCGTGTTAGACCAGCTACAGCCGCTCGGTGTGCCGCCCACCGGATAGACGCAGGCCGTATTGCTCACGCCCACCATCCAGCCGACGGTGCCCGGCACACCCACCCGCGCCACGAAGGCCACCGTCACCTTCTCCGTGGGGGTCACGTCCACCGTGCCGGTGATGATGTTCCCCGCCTGGCTCACGCCCGCCACCGGCGACACAAAGCGCACGAACGCCAGCCCTTGCAACGGATCGTAAACCCCCGCCGTTGAACCCGGCACACCGCTGATGACCAACGTGTAGGTCAGCAGGTCGCCGTAAGCCACGCGCCCCGTGGGCATGACGGCTTTGGTGATCGTGACAGGGAAGCCGCCCCGCAGTCGGACCGCGATGGCGTGCGTTGCCGTGACCACCCCGCCGCAGTTCTCCGCCGTCACCGTGATGGTGTGCGTCCCGGTGATGGTCCAGGCGAGGGAGATAGAATCGCTCAGGTTGCCGGTATGGGTGACGGGGGAGTGCGCCGTCGCCTGCCAGACGTAGGTCAACGGCTTGGTGGAGGTGGGGTTGACGGTGGCGATGAATGTGTAGGTCTGATTCACCACGCCCTCCGTCGGCCCGCTGAGGGCGATGCGCACCAGTTCGTGCCGGACGTATTCGTCCGCGCCGATGTCGTAGCCGGAGCCGGCTGGGCGCGGGTCGCCGTCTATGTCAGTGGTCACGCCGGCGTCCACCCCGGCGTCCACAGCAGCGGAGGTGGGGAGGATGTGATAGTCTCTGCCGGCGGGGTTCACAAAGCCGGGGTCGGCCCACAGGTTGACCGTGCCGGTGGTGACGCGGCCCGCGCCGCCCCAGTCCGCGCCGTTGGCCCACTGACCGCTGCCCCACAGCGTGGCCTGCAGCGTGGCCGTGTTCCCGGCCGTCACGCTGATGCCCACCGTGTGGCTGACCAGGATGGTGTCGGTCATCACGACGTGGCCGGACGTCCCGCTGTAACTTGTGACGTAGATGCTATCATTGCCACCGTTGCGGGCCAGGGTGACGTAGCCCAGGACGGGGGATGCCCCCCTGACGTACAGCCCGCCGCCGTCGTCCCCGGCCACGTTGTCGGCGATGATGTCGTTCTGCAAGGCGGCGTCACTGTGGCTATCCAGGTACAACCCGCTGCCGTTGGGGGCGGTGTTGCCGGTGATCTGGTTGCCTGTCAGTGTGGCGGCGCTGCCGTACAGGTACAGCCCGCCGCCGCCGTGGTAGGAGGCGGTGTTGCCGCTGATGGTGTTGCCCGTCAGTGTGGCGGCGCTACTGTGCAGGGACCTGTCTCTTATACACATAT
>WFQZ01000173.1 GCA_015486785.1 Thermoflexales bacterium | reverse complement strand
GCATCCAATATATGGACAACCCCAACTACGAGGCCTGGATTCCGAACTACGGGCAGGTTTTTGATGCTACCGAGAAGGCGATGGAAACGGTGATGACCGGTGAAGACACCGACGTGAAATCCATCCTTGATGCGCTGAACAAGGAAGTCCAAGGGTATCTGGACGAGTACTGGGCCGCGCACTAACCACTCAGACGGGCGGCGTGCCACAAGGTGCGCCGCCCGCCCAGGAGCACGCTTATGTTCAAACAACTATCACTCAGACGACGGGAATCATTGTGGGGCTACGTCTTCATCAGCCCCTGGATCATTGGCTTCATCGTCTTCACAGCCGGCCCGATGCTTGCTTCGATGATCCTCTCGCTGACGCATTACAACATCGCCGAGCCGCCCACTTTCGTGGGGCTGACCAACTACGTGAAGCTGTTTACCCAAGATCAGAAGTTCTGGCATGCCCTGCGCGTGACGATGACCTTCGCCTTTGTCGCCATCCCGCTTAACTTGGCCTTCGGCTTCATCGTGGCCTATCTCTTGAATATGAAGGTGCCGGGCGTGGCTTTTTGGCGCACCATTTACTACCTGCCCTCCGTGATGCCGGGGGTCGCTACCGCGCTGCTGTGGGGTCTGCTCTTCAACCCGCGCGTGGGCGTGCTCAACTGGATTCTCAGCTTGGTCGGCATCAAGGGGCCGGGATGGTTGGCCAGTCCGCAATGGGCACTGCCGGCCCTGATCTTGATGAGTTTGTGGGGCGTCGGCGGGGGGATGATCATCTACCTGGCCGGATTGCAGGGGATTCCCACGTCACTTTATGAAGCAGCGCAGATTGACGGGGCGAACCGTTTACAACAACTGCTCAAGATCACCTTGCCGCTGATGTCGCCCGTGATCTTCTACAATCTAGTGACCGGCATTATCGGGACCTTCCAATATTTTACCGATGCTTACGTGCTCACCGGCGGCGGGCCGGTTGATGCCACGCTCTTCTACAATCTCTACCTCTACAAACAAGCCTTCACCTATCGCAATATGGGCTACGCCTCCGCCTTGGCCTGGGTGCTCTTCCTCATCGTCCTGGCCTTCACGCTGCTGGTCTTTAGGAGTTCCGACCTCTGGGTCTATTACGAAGGCGAGATGCGCAGTTAAGGGGGCTTGTGATGAAAGATAACCGTATCAAGAGCAAAAAAGCCACGAACCGGCTGGAGACAATCATCAGTCTGATCATCCTGAGCATCGGCGTGATCATCATCAGCATCCCGCTGCTGTGGATGGTCTCATCATCCCTGAAGGGGAAGAACGCCGTCAACACCTTCCCGCCGCAATGGATTCCCCGCGAGCCGCTCAAGGTGCAGGTGGACGGGCGCAATTGCTATATGTACGAAATTCCAATCAACGGCACGGTACGCCAGATGGCTCTCTATAAGAAGGAAGGGCCAACCGGCACATTCGTCAATCCCGAGGACCCCACGGAGCGTTACGAGTTGCCCGTGGGAGACGGCAAGCGCATCACGCAGATCAAGCTGCACTGGGAGAATTTCTCCCTGGCGTTGCAAGCCGCGCCCTTCGGACGTTACGCCCTCAACACGCTGCTCATCGTGGTCTTCGGCACCCTGGGGACGCTGCTTTCCTGTACCATCGTAGCCTACGGCTTCGCCCGTTTCCGTGCGCCGGGGCTTAACTGGCTGTTCCTCATCCTGCTGGCGACGGTGATGCTGCCGCCTCAGGTGACGCTCATCCCCACCTTCATCATCTTCAGCCGCATCCACTGGTACGACACGTTGTACCCGCTCATCATCCCCACCTTCTTCGCCAATGCTTGGGATGTCTTTATGCTGCGCCAGTTCTTTATGAGCTTGCCGCGCGAACTCGACGAGGCGGCGATCATTGACGGGTGCAGTTACTGGTGCATTCTGTGGAAGATCATCGTTCCACAATCCTTCCCCGCGCTGGCGACCGTGACCATCTTCTCCATGCTCTACGCCTGGAACGATTTTTATGAGCCGCTGATCTATCTGCAAAGCCCGCGACACTGGACGCTCGCGCTGGGTTTGCAAGGATTCAACGCGCTCTACACCAAGCAAGGCCACTTGCTAATGGCCGCCTCTTTGATGATGGCCCTGCCGCCGATTATCACCTTCTTCCTGGCCCAGCGCATCTTCATCCAAGGGGTCGTTGTCTCCGGCATCAAAGGATAAAAAAGGAGTCTAATGATGAAAATTACCGTTATCGGTGGGGGTTCCACCTACACCCCGGAGTTGATCGGCGGATTTATTGACCGCGCCGAGCAGCTACAACTCAGTGAACTCTGGCTGCTGGATATTGACGAGCCGCGCTTGCAGATCGTCGGTGGATTTGCCAAGCGGATGGTTGCCGCGCGGGGCGACAAGTTCCGCGTCGTGTTGAGCACCAACCGCGAGGCCGCCTTGGAGGGCGCGAGTTACGTCCTCACCCAATTGCGCGTCGGGCACATGGCCGCCCGCCGCGAGGACGAGTACTTGGGGCGACGGCACGGCCTCATCGGGCAGGAAACGACCGGCGTCGGCGGGATGGCCAAGGCTTTGCGCACCATCCCGGTGATCCTGGGGATCGCGCAGCAGATGCGCCAACTGGCCCCCGACGCGCTGCTGGTCAACTTCACCAATCCCGCCGGCCTGATCACCCAGGCCCTCGCACGCTACGCGCCCGATGTATCCGCCGTCGGCGTGTGCAACGTCCCCATCACCGCCAAGATGATGATCCTGCAACTGCTGCGCGAGCGCGGCGGGCGGCAAATCGCCCCGCAAGAAGCGCAACTGATCACGCTGGGCCTGAATCACCTTTCCTGGCACTACGGCTTCCAGGTCAACGGGCAGGATATTTGGGACGAGGTACTCGCGCTCTACCTGGAGCAACTGCGCGAGGGAGAAGAGCCGGAATGGGAGCCGCGCCTCATTGAAACGCTGCGCGTCATCCCCAACTACTACTTGCAATACTACTACCACACCGCCCACAAATTGCAGGAGCAGGAAAAATGGCCGCCTTCTCGCGCCGAGGAAGTGATGAAGATTGAAAAGGAGCTGCTTGACCTCTACGCCGATCCCGCGCTGGATGCCCCGCCGGAGACCTTGAAGCAGCGCGGCGGAGCCTACTACTCCACGATGGCTACGCAGCTCATCACCGCCCACGCCAACGACCTCGACGAAATCCACGTCGTCAACCGCCCCAACGGCGGCACGATCCCCGCCTGGCCGGCGGATTGGGTCTTGGAATTGCCCTGCCGCGTGCGCCGCGAAAGCATCACCCCGCTCCCGGCCAAGCCGCTGCCCCCCGAACTGTTCGGATTACTCGCCGCCGTCAAGTCCTACGAGCTATTGACCGCCGACGCTGCCGTCCACGGCGACCGCGAGACGGCGTACAAAGCCCTGCTCGTCCACCCGCTCGGCCCGTCCTCGGAGCACATTGAGGCCGTGCTGGAGGATATGTTGGAAACGCACCGCGCCTATCTGCCGCAATTCTTCCCGGAGGAGCGGTAGACCATGCGCCGCCGGGTCATTTTCACACTCCTGATGATTATGATGCTACTTTCAGCTTGTGACCAACCAAACCTCCACTTGCGGGCCGGATTGCGCTCCTCCCACTACGGCATCGACCCATTCCCACAACCCGCTTGGTGGCTGGATGCTACCGGCTCTATGGCCGAGCGGTTCGCCGATGCCGTGCCCGCCGTCGTCTGGATCGTGGGCACGGTCAACAAAGAAGATTGCTGGTTGAACTTCCCCGCACCGCAGGGCAGCGCAGCGGGAGACTTCAAACACATCGTCTTTTCTCCGCTGGACGATAACGAAGCCTACTTGGAGCAATTTGACAAATCCGGCGTGCGCGTCTGGCTCCAAGTGGAACCGGGCACAGCCGACGTCAAGCAACTGATCTCGCTCATCCTTGACCGCTACGGCGAACATGCCAGCGTCATCGGCGTGGGCGTGGATATTGAATGGTATCGGCAGACCGAATGTCACGAAGGCTGCGCGGTGAGCGATCAGGACGCCCGCGCCTGGGTCGCCCAAGTGCGACGTTACGGGGACGACCGGCAACTCTTCCTCAAGCACTGGCTTTCCGAAAAGCTCCCGCCCACCGCCCGCGAGGGCATGGTCTTCCTAGACGACAGTCAAGGCTTCGCTGATCTCGACGAGATGACCACCGAGTACGCGCAATGGGGCAAGCACTTCGCCCCGGCTCCGGTCGGATTCCAATTCGGCTACGAGGCCGATCAAAGCTGGTGGGACACGTATGACGATCCCCCGCAAGCCATCGGCCACGCACTCATCGCCGCCGTCCCCAACCTGAGCGATCTCTACTGGGTGGACTTCACCGCCTATGAACTCTGGCCGCCGCAGTAAAGGCCGGCCCCTTTAAGGATAAGATGATGACAAACTTCTACTTGGGAGTGGACGTGGGAGGCAGCAAGACACACGCGGCCATCGCCAACGCCCACGGGGAACTCATCGCCCTCGCCTCCGGCGGCGCGGGCAATCCCGACAACGTGGGTTACGACGGCATGACGCGGGTACTTGACCAAGTCATTGGAGAAGCTCTGGCGCAAGCCAGGCTGACCCGGCAGCAGTTGAGCGGAGCGGGCTTCGGCATCGCGGGGTACGATTGGCCCGACGACCGGCGGATGCTCTGGGAAGCGATCTTCCCGCTGAAGCTGGACGCGCCGGTGCAACTGGTCAATGACACAGTGCTCGGCATCCTGGCCGGGACGAGCGAAGGCTGGGGCGTAGCCGTCGTCTCCGGCACCGGCTGCAACGCCTGGGGCTGGAGCCGCGACCGTTCACGCATGGGCCGGGTCACCGGCGGCGGCGTGGGCATGGGCGAGTTCGCCGGGGCCAGCGAGCTGATATTCAAAGCGCAACACGCCATCGCCTACGCATGGACGCTGCGCGGCCCGCAAACGGCCCTCGTGCCGCTCTTCGTTGACTACTGCGGCGCACGAAACCTTGACGATCTGCTCTCCGGGCTGATGCAAGGGGACTATCAGCTTGATGCCGCCGCCGCGCCGTTGGTCTTCCAGGCCGCACGGGAGGGCGACGCGGTAGCCCTTGACCTCATCCGCTGGGCCGGGCGCGAGCTAGGCGAGCTGGCGAAAGCCGTCGTGCGGCAACTGGGGATCGCCGAGGAGCGACTTGAAGTCGTACTCATCGGCAGCATGTTCAAAGGCAGCCCGCTGCTCACCGAGAGCCTCCGCGCCACGCTGCACGAACTCGCCCCCGGGGCCTCCCCGGTGCGTCTGGAAGCCCCTCCGGTGACCGGCGCGTTGCTGCTGGCAATGGAAAGTGCGCACTACGCCCCCACCCCCGCCGTGCGACAACAACTCATCCGCACCACCTCAAGCGGGGTCCGTGCTTCGGCTTAGCGGGGTCCGTGCTACCGCCTAGCAGGGTCCGTGCTACCGCCTAGCAGGGTCCGTGCTACCGCCTAGCAAGGTCCGTGCTACCGCCTAGCAGGGTCCGTGCTACCGCCTAGCAGGGAGCGTGCTTCGGCTTAGCAGGATGCGCGGGTCACGGCGCACTTTGAACGTGCGTCGCAAGTACAAGGGGAAGACATGAGCACTTCAAGGATTTTGCAGAGCGTTTACATACTCCTCGCGGCACTCTGGCTCTTGGGGTGCAGCGACTCGTCAGCACACGAGGCACACCCGCCACAGTTCCAGGCCACAACGCCCCGTCGCCCTTTCCCGCAGCACGTCGCCTACGCGCCGGGCAGCATCCGGCCTAACCACCGTTCCCAGGCGCAATTGGATGACGACGTGCGGGCCGCCTACGACCATTGGAAAGACAACTACTTGCGGGAGGCGGGCACCGCCGACGGTCATCAGCTCTACCGCGTCTCCTACGGCTCCGACAACCCAGACCGCACCGTCTCCGAAGGGCAAGGATACGGGATGATCATCGTCGCGCTGATGGCCGGGCACGATTCAGACGCGCAAACGATCTTCAATGGTCTGTGGCGATTCGCGCGGGCGCATCCCAGCAACGTTGACGCCCGCTTGATGGCCTGGGAAATCCCCGAACCCTCCGGCGGCACCGACAGCGCGTTCGACGGGGACGCCGACATGGCCTACGCCCTCCTCCTGGCCGACGCCCAGTGGGGCAGCGACGGCGAGATTGACTACCGCGCCGCCGCGCAGACCCTCATCACCGCCATCGCGGAGTCCACCATCGGGCCGCACAGCCGCCTCCCGCTGCTGGGCGATTGGGTGGAGAAGTACGACGACGACGAGTACACCGAGTACACAGTCCGCACCTCCGACTTTATGCCGGCCCACTTCCGCGCCTACGAGCGGTTCACCGGCGATGAAATCTGGCAACAAGTGGTGAGCGCGACCCAAGCCGCCGTCACCCACATCCAGACGACCTACAGCCAGCAGACGGGACTGCTCCCCGATTTCGTCGTCCCGCTTTCGGAGACGGATCACACCCTCCAACCGGCGTCCCTCAACTTCCTGGAAGGGGCACACGATGGCGATTACGACTACAACGCCGGGCGCGATCCGTGGCGCATCGGCAGCGACGCGCTGCTCAACGGCGACGCCACTTCACGCGCCCAAGCGCAAAAGATGGCCGAATGGATCGTCACCGCCACCGACGGCGATCCAACGGCCATCAAGGCCGGATACACCCTCGACGGCACGCCCACCGGCGACTATTTCACCACCTTCTTCGCCGCCCCGTTCGGCGTCGCGCTGATGAGCACCGAGCATCAAGAGTACCTCAACGCCCTCTACAACGCCGTCTATCACACCTACGAGGACTACTACGAGGACTCGGTGACGCTCCTTGCGCTGCTGGTGATGACCGGCAACTACTGGGAGCCGAGCGCACCTTACGGCAAGCCGGTCACCGTGTACTTCCCGCTTCTGGAAAGATAGCCTCCCCGAAATCAAGCCGCCGTTAGCCTTTTGGGGGAAAGACCTCTTGCGGTGAGCCGTCACTTTCAACCCCGGACTATTTTCAAAAAGGTGTATCATTCGTCAAACTAAAAAATGACGTTTGACAGGAAGAAGATTTATCGTTACAATGGGCGTGTTGTGTGAATCACCCACAACGAATCCAGCCGCAGGAGGTGCTGTAGGAAAGATACGG
>WFQZ01000172.1 GCA_015486785.1 Thermoflexales bacterium | reverse complement strand
CTCCTGCACCTGTGCTAACAGTCGTTCCAGTAAAGTCATAGTCTCCTTCATCAGTCCCTCCGGCGCGACGCACCTCGCGGGCGCGTCGCCGTGGTCCCTTGAAGGAAAAAAATTTTCCCTTCAAGGGAAATCGATTTTCCTTCAAGGGAATTTCTCGGTGCGTCCCAGCTAAGCAAGCGTGACCCCGAAGTGATCCAGGATGCGCCGGATGGGGGTGAAGATCGTCACGTACTCCGAACCGGAGAACAGTAACCCCACGGCATGCCGCTCCATATCCACGATGGCCGAGCCGGAATCGCCGGGGCCGCTCATCCGCACCGTCATCACCTGATCAACGAAGTGCGCGGTGCGTTCGCCAAATTGCACGTTGACCGCCACGTCAATTTGGGTGATCGTGCCCCGTGTGTACCCGGTGGTGCGCCCCACTTTCTGCACCGGCATACCCAACTGCGGGGCGGCGACGCCCTGCGGCACACCGATTCCCGCGATGGCCGGGATCACGGCCTGCGGATCGTCCACCTGCGCCAGCGCGGCATCCATCGTATTGCGCCCCGCCGTCAGCCGCACAGACTGCACCCGATGTTGTGAGCCGCTGAGCTGTGCCAGCCCGTTGAGCAACTGCGTCAATCCCTCCATCACGCTGCACTCGCCGGGGGATTCGCCGAAGTCCAGCGGCACGAAATCGCTGAGCGTGGCAATGCGATCCCGCTCCGCGCCACCGTCCACCGGCCCCGGCTGATAGATGGGATCGCCGTGGTGGGCGCGGTTGTGATTCGCCAAGATGTGGTTGTTGCTGAGGATGTAGCGCGTCTCGCCGCGCCGCACCAGATAGCCAAAAGTCCCCGCCGTCACTTGATAGTGCCCGATGGAGAAGCCCGGTTGCGCCGGACGCTGCCGTCCCCGCAGATTGGGCAGCGATTGGGCGCGAATGACGCCGGTCTCCACCACGTCGGTGGGCAACCCGTTCGCCGACTGCGGGATCAAATCTTGGGGCGAAAGGTGTTCCGGCGGCAGCTTGCGCGTCACGGAGACGACCAAGCTCAGGTCGCGCGTCGGCCTCCCGCGACTCACCTTGTACCCCAGCCCGCAGGCCACCACGTTCCGGCGGGAAAGGAAATCCGGCAACACCTGCCGGTAAATCTGCCTAGCTTCGCTCAATATCCTCGGATTCATGTTGATTCTCCAAAATGCGAGATGTGATGCTGAGAGCCGTCGGTTCACCGATGGCTTTCACGTGGACCGTCACGCCCTCCAGCTCCGCCGGGATGCGGTCTTGCGGCGGCAATTCCTCCGGCGCGACCTTGTGCGTCACGCAGACAAACAGAGCCAAGCAATCCCGCCGGCGGTGCCGCCCGATAGCCACACACACCACGTTGGGCTTCCGAAACAACTCCGCTTCGTGGCGTGCTTTAACTTGATGCACGTGATCGGCGTTTTCCATACGTTCCCCTCCATTGGCGCACGGCGCGGATGCCCGCGCCCAGGTGCCAGATCAGCAAGCCGGTCAAGCTGCCCAAGCACATCCAGAAGCCCCAGCCGGGGTGAATGGCTGTGGCGTGCAGGTGCGAGAGAGCCGGCAGCAGCTTCCAGAAAGTCGGCCCCGCCGATCCGCCGGTGAGCGCGACCCACGCGGCGATGGCCCAAGGCCGCCAACTCGCGCCGCGCGGGCCGAGCCACGTCACGCCGCCGATGGCGAGCAGTGCGGCCACGCCCCACCAGAACGGCACGCACCATCCCGGTGTGTGCCACGCGCTCACGATCTGCGGATAGGGCGGCAAGGTCGCCACGGCCATCATCGCGCCCAGGGCCGCCGCGCTCAACCGCCACGAAAGCCGCGCTTCCGCCAGCAGCCAAGGGCACAACACCGCCAATCCCACCAGCGGCAAGCGCAGCGATTGCAAATGCACGTGGAGCGCACCTGTCTCAATCTCCGGCAGCAAGCGCAGCAGGTCAAACAGATCGTAGGCGTTCCAGGCCAGCGCGGCAGGCTTCAACCCCACCCACGGCCCGAAGTACCCCCAGGTGGCCGTCAGCCACAGCAGTAACGGGATGCCGCGTTTGCGCATTGGCGGAAACCTCACGGGGAAGCGAGGGCCAAATTGTCAAAGGCCACCGTCGTCGTGCCGCCGACGGCATCGGCGAACAAGGCCACCTGTCCGGGGGCGGACAAGGTCTCGTCGTGACGGGTCACCAGCAGCGAGCCGTTGACCCACATTGAAAACGACTCGCCCCGGCAGCGGATTTCCAATTGATTGCTGGCCTTGCCCTTGCGGATCACGTCGCTGACGCTGGGGCCGACCAGCGGCGTTTGCTTGCCGTCCTGCACCACCATCATCAGGTACGAGCCGTCCGCCCCGATGGCGAACAAGTAGTAGTTATCCTCATCCTGCTGGCGGCACATAATGCCCATCCAATTGTCCATTGAGCCTTGCACCTGCCGCACTTGCACCGCCAAGGTAATATCCCGGAAGGTCTTGCCGGTCAACGGAGTGTACACCGCCGTGCCGCCCCCGCGATCCTCAAGGTACAATTCTCCGGCGCGGGCGTAACACGCGCTGGTCATGGTGTCAAACTGCGCCCACGCCTCATCGGGCGGGGAGAAAGAATCGCGCAGCACGATCCCGCCACTGGGCGGCGGCGTGACCGCCGAGGCGAACGGCGTCCCGCCGCCGCAGGCTGTGAGCAGCAATAATATCGCTATCCCCAGGGAGTTTCGGACAAAAGTCATAGGCCCTCCACAACGCAACGTGCTCCCATTGTAGCACAAACGCAGGCGGCCAAAGGCACATTCCCGCCATCGTATTCCGTGCTATACTCGCTGCACATCGGAAAGGAGCTGCCTATGACCCCGGCACTCATCATTTTGGCGGAGCTGATTTTAGTCCTGGGATGTCTGCTGCTGGCCGACCGCTGGCTGCACCGCCATCTCCAGGCGTTGATGTTCCTGTTGACCGGCGATCCGGAGATTGCGTTGTGGCTGTACGCGCTGTTGCTGTTGCCCGGCGCGGCTTTGCACGAAATCAGCCACGCGATCACGGCTTGGCTGCTGCTGGTGCGCATCGGGCAGATCAACGTGCTGCCCAAACGGATGGGCAAGCGCATCCGCCTGGGATTTGTCACCGTCGAGCAGACCGATTTTGTGCGCTCCAGCCTCATCGGGGCCGCGCCGCTGTTTTTCGGCGGGACGGTGGTCGCCGCGCTGGGGTATTACGTCTTCGGCACGCCGGAGATGCTCGCCGCGCTGCGGGCCGGAGATTGGCCGCTGGCGTTGCGTCAACTCCGCACCACGACGCAAGTTTCCGATGTGTGGTTGTGGGCTTACCTGCTGTTCACCATCAGCAACACCATGCTGCCGAGCAAATCAGATGTCCGCGCCTGGCCCTGGCTGGGACTCACGCTGGCGGTTGCGCTGGAGCTTTTTCTGTGGCTGGGGGATCGTTCGCTCATCCTGGGGAACGCGGTGCAGTTCCTAACGCTCGCCCTGCGTTGGATCGTGCTCCTGGGCGGCACGACTTTGCTGATTGATGTGCCGTTCTTCGCGCTGATCTTCCTGCTGGAACGGCTTATCGCGCACCTCAAGGGCGTGGAGATCATCTACACCTGAGGCCCGGCGGCGTAGTTTTCAAGGAGGCAACGATGGAAGCACGAGAAACAGATCACGAAGCATGGGTCGCGCAACTGCACGCCCGCATCTCCCAACTGCTGGAGGAGGGGCGGCCTCGCAAGGCGCAGATTATCTTGGAGGCCTTGCTCCCCGCCGATCAAGCGGAAATCTTCAGCGATCTGGAGGAAGCGGAGCAAAAGGCCGTGCTCCAGGGGCTGCCGCTGGAGGATGTGGCGGACATTCTGGAAAAGCTGGAGGATGAGGAGGTCGCCGCCATCGCCAAATGGCTGCCGCCGGAGAAGCTGGCCGCGATCCTTGACGAGATGGAGCCGGACGAGGCCGCCGACTTGCTGGGCGATATGGACCCGGACGCGGCGGTGAGAATCCTCCAGTTGATGAAGAGCTGCGACGGTATCCGCCCGCTGCTGCTCCACCCGGATGAGACAGCCGGCGGCTTGATGACCTCCGAATATCTGGCTTTGGGGCGTCAAATGTGGGTCGAGCGGGCTTTGGCGGCCATCCGCAATTGGGAATCGGCCCGCGAGTATTTCCACTACTTCGTGGTGGACGAGGAAGGCCGTTTGCTGGGCGTGGTCAGCCTGCTGCAACTGCTCCGCGCTCCGGCCAAAGCCGAGGTGCAGGACATAATGGATCGCAACATCGTCAGCGTGCCGCTGGATGCCGACCAGGAGACCTGCGCCCAGTTGATGAGTCACTATGACTTGACCGCGCTGCCGGTGGTGGACGAAAACCGACATTTGGCCGGTGTGATCACCATTGATGACATCGTGGACGTGATTGAGGAAGAGGCCACCGAAGACATCCAAAAGATGGCCGGTTCGGCCCCGCTGGATAAGCCGTACCTGCTCACCTCGGCTTGGTACGTGGCTCGCAGCCGCGTGGGGTGGCTGCTGATCCTTTTCGTCACCAGTATGCTCACCGCCAACGTGCTCAAGCACTTTGAAGGCACGCTCAGCAAGATGGTCTCGCTGTCCTTCTTCATCCCGATGCTCATCGGCACGGGCGGGAACGCCGGATCGCAGACCACCGCCACCATCATCCGTGCCTTGGGCGTCGGCGAGGTGGATAAGCGGGACGTGCTCAAAGTGCTGTGGCACGAAATCCAAGTGGGGCTGGTGCTGGGGGCACTGGTCGGCGCGGTGGGCTTCCTCCGCGCGTGGACTTTTGACGGCAACGCGGCGATGGGGTTGACCATCGCCGTAGCGATGTTCCTGATCGTCTTCTGGGCCAACAGCGTTGGCTCGCTGCTGCCGCTCCTGGCGACGATGCTGGGCGTCGATCCCGCGCTCATCTCCGGCCCGATGATGAGCACGCTGGTGGACGCTACCGGCCTCTTCATCTACTTGACCGTCGCCCAGGTCATCTTGCACCTGTGAAGTTCCTGTCCGATCTTTCTTGGAGGAGCGTATGGATATTACCTATCATCCCATTGGCATCATTCACAGCCCGTTCCACGACATCGCCGCGATGCCCATCCAGCCTAGCGGCGCGCTCGGCATCCGTGGCGAGGTGGAAATCTACCCGCAATTTGCCGCCGGGCTGCAAGACTTGGATGGATTTTCCCACGTGATCTTGCTCTACCACTTCCACCGCGTGCAGGAGGCGAAATTGCGCGTGGTGCCCTTTATGGATAGCGAACCGCGCGGCATCTTCGCCACCCGCGCCCCCAAACGTCCCAACCCGCTGGGGATGTCCGTGGTGCGCTTGCTCGCCGTGGAGGGGGCGCGTCTGCGCATTGAAAACGTGGACGTGCTGGACGGTACGCCGTTGCTCGACCTCAAACCCTACGTGCCCGCCTTCGTCCACGCCACGGACGTCCGCGTGGGCTGGCTGGAGCGAGTGCAAGCGCAAGTCCGCACCCACCGATCCGACCGCCGCTTTCAGTAAGTTGCGACTTTCAAACGGCGGCAACGATGAGCAAGCTGGCGAGCGGGGGCTGAAAGCATATGCCTCCGGCAAGCGACATCCGCTAGCTGATCTTGCAGCGGGGAAAGCCTGCCGAGAAAACAGCTAGCGCATCAGTCGCGATGCGACACGAAGCGGGTAACCTTGCAAGAAAACTACCTACGGACACGCAGACCGCCGCTACCGCAGCGTAAGCGGTGTCGCTGCATATGCTTGTTAGGTTGTCTAGTTACCCACAGAATCTACGTTTCCTAGTTTACTTAAGGCCAACTCTGCCAAGAATCTAAAAATTGTGATAGTTCTATGCACTTCTGAATCGGATATAATGCTTGGTACAATAGTCTTGAAATTATCGGTTTCTTTACCGTGTGCAACTTTATTTCTTACACTATAAACATTTTCAGTTAATTTCCGTAAATCTCTTCTAGAAAAACCGCTTCGTGTCACATAATCCCACATTTTATCAGTCTGAATGCGCTCAAAAACAAAATATAAATAGTCCTTCTCTATTTTGGGTTGATGTCGCTCTAATTGATGAGCCAGTTCTTCTATGTTCTCACCACTTTCTCGTACCAAATCGATTATCTTCATTCGCCATGCAATATCGAAAAAGTATTCAAGCACTTTGTAATAGTAAAGCAACCGTTCTTCTCCCCAGAGTAAATCTGCATAATAGAAGTATCTAAGTGCAATTGGATGCGATGGTTTGGCCAACTCTGATTTCTCAAGTTTTACATCGTTTTGATCGTCATCATCAGACAAGAGTTCTTCTGGATAAGCTGCTACAATAGTTGGTATATCCCCATACAGAGATGGCGATATGAGGCTTAAGTAATGAAGAGCAGCACACAAATCATCTTCAACACTGTCTTTAGAAGTTCCTTTTAATTTGATCGTGATATGACTGTTGAATTCGATCTCAAAACCTGGGTATAGAAAATACAACATTGATGAGGATGTAGATAATTTGACAGAAACATCCCCTATAGAAAAGGGGGAAGGAGCAGAAACATCCCCATTACTATGATCTTGTGTAATGCCACTATAATCTATGTAAAACTCAGCATAATCTTTTGTTAAAAAACCTGAGTATGAGTATAGGGCAAAGGAACTTTTAACATTAGCCTCAAATCCACTAAACAATCCACATAAGTCACGAGGATCTTCCAGGTTGTCCATCACAGCAGTTTGAAATTCTAAGACAAAGTCACGCTTGACTTTCATGGCATATGAATTGTCAGGACCATAAAGCCAGTAGAATTTTGTTCCATCTCCCAAAGGTTTCACTCTAAAATCAATTGAGAGCTTCTCAAGTTGCTCGTTCAGCAAAGAAACATTAACAGACTGTAACATTTGTATCTCTTTATGATTCATCCATATTGTTTACAGTGAGATCACAACCTAGCGTGAGCATCACCCGCCCGCCGTGCCGGGCAATCCGAGACAATTTTTCCAGAACCACAGCGGGGCAAATTTCGCGCCGCTTACCTTCCGCCGACAGGCGGGTCAGGGTGACGCGGGGTTGGGCAACCCACCTTTTGCTCATTCACCTGCCAGTTTCATTACTCTCTGACACACGTCATCTGAAATCCACATCCCCGACTGTCTCAGTTCCTCTACCACTGTGGACATCGTGGGTAACAACTTTCTCTTCTTGGCTTCCAATAGTACCCGTAATGTGCCCCACACTTTTAACCCTGCCGCTTGTGCTATCCGACGCGCCAGCGCGTCATCAAGAATCACCATCTTCTCTCGCTGCTCCAGCGCCAAGGCCATTGTCTCCAATTCGCCTTTGCCTAAATCGCTCGCTAACCACTCCGACGGCACTTGTTGCGGAGACACAATTTTCAGCCAGGCGTACATCTCTGCTGACGGCACATCGTATCCTTTTCTTTTTCCCGCTCTCAATTCCTCCACTACCGCAGGCACGGTTAATACTTCGTCGAACAATCGTGGCAGAAGTTCAAGTTTGCCGATCCGATATAAATACAGCAGTGGCGATGTGTTGCTGATGGCTTCAGGCATACTCAGCTTCTAATTCCTCTAACTCAGACGCGAAAGGAAAGACGTTGTAATGCGCCAACGCTAACAGAAACTCAACCCGGCTCATGCCCGCCAGTTCTGCCGCTCGCCCGCTTGTCAACCGTCCCAGTTCGTACATCTTGACTGCTGCCAGCACGCGCAATTCACGCCCAAATGCGTTAGTGTCCATCTTCTCAGCTAGAAGCACCTTTTCCGGCACATCAATCGTTACTTGTTGTACTGTCATCTTGCACCACCATCATTTCTGGTTTGCGAGAACTTCTCTACACCTTTATTGTATCGATTTTCCGTGTTAAGAGGGAAAACAAAGGTTGCCCAACGTTGGTGTAAGCCGCCCGCCGTGTTTGCAATGCACCACGGTTTCAGTATAGCCTAAATTTGCAATTTTCGCGTCGCTATCCCAGCGCGAAGCGAGGTTAAGTGCAGCCGTGGTTGGGCAGCCTATTGCCTCAAACGTACTTTGTCTGAAATCCGCTCTGTTTGCTTTTCCTGAAGAACCAAGCATATCGTTCTGCGCTGCCTTTCCGTCCGAGTCGCTTCCAGCGCCTCAATAATTCCTGCTCCAGCTCGACAGCGAAAATAAACGCTATCCCTGATGTCATTGTAACCCTTCCTACATGAATCGGGCGGAAGAAAATAACCATATCATCTCTCATCGTTTGGCTGAAATTGATGTCCGTCAAAGTTACGTGCGCTTCTTCCCCGGCCAACCCTTCTAGCTCAATTTGACGCTTGTCTCCCAAAATTCGGCTCACTTTGAAAAGCCCCGTTCGTGCCTTGACCATAGCCGCCAGTAGCTCATTCTCAAT
>WFQZ01000171.1 GCA_015486785.1 Thermoflexales bacterium | reverse complement strand
TGCCGCACCTCCGGGCTGATCCCCAGCGCGGTGGTGATGGTGGCGACGGTGCGGGCACTCAAGATGCACGGCGGCGGCCCCAAGGTGATCCCAGGGCGGGATTTGGATTCGGCCTACACGCAGGAGAACTTGGAGTTGCTGAAGCGCGGCGTGTGCAACCTGGAGGCGCACGTCAAGATCGCCCGCAAGTTCGGGATTCCGGTGGTCGTGGCGATCAACGCCTTCCCCACCGACACCCCCGCCGAGTGGGAAGTCGTGCGCGAGGCCGCGCTGCGTGCCGGAGCGTTTGACGCGGTCGTCGCTCATCACTGGTCTGATGGCGGCGAGGGCGCGATGGCCTTGGCCGAGGCGGTGGTCAAAGCCACGGCGGAGCCGGCGGACTTCCACTTCCTCTATGATGTGGATCAGCCGCTCAAGGAAAAGATTGAAATCCTGGCCCGCGAAGTCTACGGCGCGGACGGAGTGGATTACAGCCCCGAAGCGGAGGCCAAAGTCAAGCTCTACACCTCGCTGGGCTACGACAAGATGCCCATCTGCATGGCCAAGACGCATCTCTCGCTGAGCCACGATCCCGCGTTGAAAGGTGCGCCCAAGGGCTTCACCTTCCCCATCCGTGACATCCGCGCCAGCGTAGGGGCCGGCTTCCTCTACCCGCTCGCCGGCACGATGAGCACGATGCCGGGGCTTTCAAGCAAGCCATCCTTTATGAACATTGACCTGGTGGATGGCAAAGTCGTCGGACTTTCGTAGGAGGATGAGATGAGCGCACAGTTGATTGACGGCAAGGCTATCGCAAAGACCATCCAGGCGGAATTGACCGCCGAAGTGGCGATGCTCAAGGAAAAGTACGGCATTACGCCGGGACTGGCAACCGTGCTGGTGGGGGATAATCCCGCCTCGCAAACTTACGTGCGGATGAAGCGCAAGCGCAGCGCGGAGGTGGGGATTCACTCGGTGGGGCCGGTGCTGCCGGCCGATGCCACGCAAGAGCAGGTTGAGGCGTTGGTGCGAGAACTCAACGCCGATCCGGCCATCCACGGCATCTTGGTACAGTTGCCGCTGCCCAAGCACTTGGACGAGGAAGCCGTGCTCAACACCATCAGCCTGGAGAAGGATGTGGACGGTTTTCATCCGCTGAACATCGGGCGGTTGGCGATGAAGGGCCGTCGTCCGATGTTCGCGCCCTGCACGCCGGCGGGCATCATTGAGCTGATCGACCGCATCGGTGTGCCGATTGAGGGCAAGGAAGCGGTGATTCTGGGGCGCAGCAACATCGTCGGCCTGCCGGTCTCGATGCTCCTGCTCAAGCGCAACGCGACGATCACCATCTGCCACTCCCGCACCCGCGACCTGCCGTCCGTGACCCGCCGCGCCGACATCCTGATCGCGGCAGTGGGACGCGCCCAGATGGTCAAGGGCGACTGGGTCAAACCAGGCGCGGTGGTGATTGATGTGGGCATCAACCGGATCGACGATCCCACGCGCAAACGCGGCTACCGGCTGGTCGGCGACGTGGATTTTGAGGAAGTCAAAGAAGTTGCCGGTTGGATCACCCCGGTGCCCGGAGGCGTCGGCCCGATGACGATTGCGATGCTGCTCAAGAACGCGGTCACGTCGGCCAAACGCGCCGCCGGATTGGTGGAATAACTCTTTAAGTTGGGACTTACTCACCGCCGGAGGCGCGGAGGCCGTGCAATCAAGCGGCCTGGTGCGCCTCGGCGGTGAGATTCGGATGCTGGGCAAGTTTTCAATCACTGCTCTTTTGCCGCTGGCCGGGCAGTTACTCTAGCATTACTTAGGAGGAATGTATGTTAGTCAAAAATCGGATGACCAGCGATCCCCTCACCGTGACCGAGGGCACAACTGTTGCCGAAGCACTTAGCTTTATGAAGCAACACAGCGTGCGCCGTTTGCCGGTGATGGACCATCGCAAAAAGCACATGGTGGGCATCATTTCGGAGAAGGATTTGCTGTACGCCTCGCCCTCTCCGGCCACCAGCCTCAGCGTTTACGAGATCGGCTATCTGCTCTCACGGCTCAAGGTCGAAGAGATTATGACCAAGGACGTGATCACCGTCTCGCCCGACGCGCCCTTGGAGGACGCGGCTCGCATTATGGCCGATAACAAGATCGGCGGCTTGCCGGTGGTGGAAGATGGCAAGTTGGTGGGCATCATCACCGAGACCGATATTTTCAAAGTGACCCTGGAAATGCTGGGCGCACGTGAACATGGCGTGCGGCTGACGCTCCGCGCCGAGGACAAGCCCGGAACGCTCAGCGAGATCGCGCACGCCATCGCCAGCAAGGGCGGAGACATCATCGCGCTGGGGACGTTCGGCTGTGAAGGCACGCAAGATCGCACGCTGATGGTGAAGGTGCGGGGGCTGGAGAAACAAGAGTTGCTCCAGACCATTGAGCCGTTACCGGTGCAAGTGCTCGACGTGCGGAATTGATCCCCGCGATGCGCATTGGTCTGCTATCCGATACCCACGATCAACGAGAGCGGCTAACCCGCGCGTTGGAGCGATTTCGCCTGGAGCAAATCACCACCGTTTTGCATGCCGGCGATGTCACCAAGGCCGCCACGTTGCGGCTGCTGGCCGATTTTGATGTGTGGGTGGCGCGGGGGAACATGGATCGCGATCCGCTGTTGTTGCAGACGGCCTCGACTCTGTTCGGTCGGGGCCGGATGGCAAAAGTGTTGCGCCTGTCGCTCGACGGGGCGCGTTTGGCCTTGCTCCACGGGGACGACGTGGCAACACTGAGCACGCTGATCCGCTCTGAGCAGTTTGACTACGTCATTCACGGGCACACGCACGTGGCACGGGACGAGCGGCGCGGCAAGACGCGCATCCTCAACCCCGGCGCCTTGGGGCACGTGTATACCCGCCCGCCCAGTTGCGCCATCTTGGATTTGCGCAGCGGCGATCTGACGTGGGTGGAACTGTAACTTAATAGACCAGGGGGCTTGCGATGCACTTACAAGAGAGCAAAGAGATTCTGCGGAAATCGGACCTATTCCGTGACCTTAACGACATCCATTTGGGGTTGGTGATGATGGTTTGCGAGGAGAGCAACCATCTGGCCGGGGAGTACATCTTCCACCAGGATGATCCCGGCGACGCCTTGTACATCGTCGCCCACGGAGAGGTGGACATCGTGTTGGAGCCGAAAGAGGCCGGTGAGTCAACCCTGTTTATCACCACACTGAAGGAGGAAGACACGTTCGGTGAGGTGATCTTGGTGGAGGAGGCGACTCGTACCGCCTCGGTGGTTTGTCGCACCGACGTACAATTGCTGCGCTTGCCGCGCCGGCGGTTGTTAAAACTGTGCCACGACTATCCGGCCATCGGTTTCCACATCATGTATCGCCTGGCCGCCGAGCTGGCGCACAAACTTCATTCCAGCAATATGGACATTCGGGAACACCTTTTCGGTGAGATCTCATCTGACTAAAGGAGCTTTTTGATGAACCTTGATATTAGTCCTCAGGACTTGGCCGCTTTTGAGGCGGAATTTGATGCCGATCCCAAAAATCGGCTGGCACTGAACGCCGTGACTAAGAACGGCATCTCGGCGGTGGCATTGAACCGCGAGGTGCTGATGCGCACCAATCACACTTACTCGCACTTCATCAAGACCCCGGAGGCGACCAATCAAAAGTCGAGCGGGCGGTGCTGGCTGTTCGCGGCACTCAACACCTTCCGCTTGGCGGCGATGGAGAAGATGAACCTGGAGAAGTTCGAGCTTTCGCAGGCTTACCCGTTTTTCTGGGACAAGCTGGAGAAATCAAACTACTTCTTGGAAAACATCATCCTCACCCGTGATGAGCCGCTTGACGGGCGGCTGGTGATGGCCCTGCTGGCCGATCCCATCCCCGATGGCGGGCAGTGGGATATGCTGGTCAACCTGGTCAAAAAGTACGGCGTAGTTCCCAAGAACGTGATGCCGGAAACGAAGTGCAGCAGCGCAACCCGTTACATGAATGCGCTAGTCGTCGCCAAGCTGCGGGAATACGCGCACGATCTGCGTTCTATGTACGCCGATGGCGCATCGCCGGAGGAAATGCGGACCGCGAAGGCCGAGATGATGAAGACCATCTACCGCATGCTCGTCATCCACCTGGGCAAGCCGCCGCTGGAGTTTGAGTGGGAGTGGCGGGATAAGGACAACGAATTCCACCGCCACGAGGGCCGGTTGACGCCGCAAGAGTTCTTCGCCGAGTACGTGGGCATTGACCTGGACGATATGGTGTGTCTCATCAACGCGCCGACCGCCGACAAGCCCTACGGCAAGATGTACACCGTGCAATACCTGGGCAACGTCGTGGGCGGGCAGATCGTCCGCTACCTGAACGTGGACATCGAGACCCTGAAGAAGTGCGTGGTGGACACCATCGTTGACGGGCAAGTGGTGTGGTTCGGCAGTGATGTGGGCAAGTTCTTCGAGCGAGAGGCCGGCATCCTGGATTTGGAAGTCCACGACCTGGAGTTGGTCTACGGCGAGCCGCTCAAGCAGGACAAGGCCGGGCGGCTGGACTACGGCCAGAGCCGTATGACGCACGCGATGGTGCTGACCGGTGTGGATTTGGACGAGGCGCAACGTCCCCGCAAGTGGCGCGTGGAGAACAGTTGGGGGGACAAAATCGGCGATAAGGGCTACATGGTCATGAGCGACGCCTGGTTTGATGAGTACCTGTACGAAGTCGTTGTCAGCAAGAGCAAGCTCCCCCCGGAGCTGCTGGCGGTGCTGGATACTGAACCGATAGAACTCCCCTTGTGGGACCCGATGGGCGCGTTAGCCCGTCAAGAAGCCTTACTCTAGCGATCCGCCGACCTCCGCCCCCGGTTTACCAATGGGGGCGGAGGTCGGGTTTTGACCACGGGAGCGAGCGATTCCCTCAGCCTCCCCGTGGCGTTCAACTTTCCAGGAGTGAACCGCGTGGCTTACACGCTTACCTCGGCGGCTGATTTGGAGATGCCACGGTTGGCGGATTTGCTCAACCGTGCGTATGTGGATTACTTCTTCCCCGTGCAAATGACCCCCGCGCAGTTCGCGCAGATGTGCGCCGAAGAGGACATCTCGCCGGAACATTCGCTCGTTGCCTGGGACGACGATCAGCCGGTAGGATTGGCCTTATTCGCGCAGCGCGGAACACGCGGCTGGATCAGCGGCGTGGGCGTGCGGCCTCCATGGCGGCGGCGGGGCATCGCCACGCAGATCCTCCGGCGGATTCAAGCGGCGGCACCTCAACTGGGCATCACTTCGCTGACGCTGGAAGCCTTGACCCAAAACCACATCGGCTTGCACCTGTACCGGAGCTTGGGATTTGCGCGGCGGCGGGAGTTGCTGGTGCTGCTCCTGGAACGCGGCAAGCTGACGCCGCAGCCGCTGGCGGACGGCATCACGCCCATCGCCCCCGCCGCGATGCTTGATCTCTGCCCCGCCTGGTACGATTCCCCCCGCCCTTGGCAGCTCGAACCGGCGACCTTGCGCCACCGTCTGCCGCACACGCTGGGATTCGGCTACCGCGAGGAAGGCACGTGGTTGGGTGTAGTTTTCTACCACGCCCAAGCACAAAATCAGGTGATCTACGACCTGGTTGTTGGGCCGCACCCGCGACGGTTGGAAATTGCCACCGCTTTACTGCGGGCGGTCCACAGTGTGCGCCCGCGAGCCGGCGGCTACTTCATCAACTGCCCCGCCGACGATCCGCTGGTTGAAGTCTTCCTCAAGTTACATTACCATATCTGGCAGCGACAAACCGAGCTTTCGTGGCTCGTCCCCTGAAATTCCTGGCTTTGGGAGGCATTATGGACGTACATCCGCAGCCGGTAAAACAAACCTCGGATGCTCATTGCCCTAGTTGTGGTCGCTATGTCGGCCCGTATGAAACTTGCCCCTACTGCGGGGCGAAGATTGCCGGTCGCTTGCCGGTGCGGCTGGTGAAGCTGGCCGCGATCCTGCTGGCCGGGGTCGGATTGCTGGGCCTGTGGTGGCTGGCCCGCCATACCGAAATCCCCTTGGTGACGGTGGAAAACGCGAGCGGCACGATGAATATGGCCTACGTGCGCATCGCCGGGAAGGTGTCGCGCAGCATCACTTACGATCCGCAGAGCGGCTATCTGGCGTTTTGGGTGGATGACGGCACCGGCGAGGTGCGCGTCTCGGCCTACCGCGACGTGACCGAGTCCCTGGTGGCCGCGCGGCACGTCCCCGCGCTGGGGGACGAGGTGCGCGTGGCCGGAACGCTGCGCATCCGCGAGGATTTCGTCGCGCTGACGCTCAACGTGCCGGAGCACCTGGAGATTCATCGCCCCGCGCCCGTCCCGCGCCAGATTGACGCCATCACGCAACTGGACGAGGGCGACCGCGTGCGCGTGGCCGGGGAGGTGGATAGCGTCTTCTCGCCCTACGAGGGCTTGACGATTATCAACGTGCGTGACGCCGGCGGCAAGATTTCCGTGGCCGTGGACGATGTGCTCACCCAGCTTGACGGCCCGCTGCCGGACATCGCCGAGGGGCAAGGCATCGTCGTGACCGGCACGGTGAGCCTGTACCGAGACTCGCCTCAGCTTGTCCCGGCCACGCTGGCCGATATTGCTGTGAGCGCGTCCCCGCCGGAGGAAGTCGTCGCGGCGCAAGAGGTGGCACATCTTTCCGACCTTTCCGCCGCCGATGAAGGGCAGGTTGTTCACGTCACCGGGCAGATCGTGATGCTGGAAGGGTTCAAGGGCGGGGTCAAGGCCACGCTGGACGACAACACGGCGACGCTGCTGGTGCTGCTCTGGGATAGCGTCTACGGCGATCTGCCCGCTCCGGCGGAGTTTGACGTGGGCGCGCAAGTTGAGGTGCGGGGAGAACTCAAGGTGTATCGCGGCGATCTGGAGGTGGTGCCCGAAAAGGCCGCCGACGTGGCGATCCTCACCCCGGCCCCGGCGATCCCCTGGGTCGCCGTCCAAGACCTGACCGCTGCCGATGTGGGGCGGATCGTCCGCCTGCGCGGCACGCTCGGCCCGCCCAAGCCATTCTCGGCGGGCGTGAAGGTCGCGCTGGACGACGGCAGCGGGCGGATTGATGTGCTGCTGTGGAGCAACATCGCCGAGACCCTCGCCCCGCAGCCCGCCGAGGGCTTGAGCATTGAAGTGGTGGGCGAAGTTGCGGAGTACAAGGGCAAGCTGGAACTGATCCCCCGTTCCGCCCAAGACTGGAGGACGCCATGAGCCACGAACTGAGCTTGCTGCTGCTCGCGCTGGGTGGGAGCGTGGCCGCGTCGCTGCTGGCGATGGTGCCCGCGCTGCACATCTACAACGTCGCCGGTATCCTGCTGCTGTTCAGCGGCTCGCTGACGTTTCTTTCGCCGGAGCAAATGGCCTTCCTGTTCCTGGGGATGATCACCGGCTACGCCATGCTCAACACCATCCCCAGCATTTTCCTTTCCGCGCCGGATGATAGCACCGTGTTTATGGTGCTGCCCGGTCAAAAGTACCTCTTGCAGCGACGCGGCTATGAGGCCGTCGTGCTAACCGGCATCGGCGGATTGGGCGGCCTGGCGGTGCTGGTCGCGCTGGCTCCGGTCGCTTCGCGCGTGCTGCCGTTGGCGCGGGCGATCCTCCAGCCGCACATGACTTGGATTTTGTGGACGATCATCGCCTACATGCTCCTCTCTGAGTGGCCCAAAGGCACGGGCCGCCCGCCGACCGGTTGGGCGCGATGGTGGGACGGGTGGAAGTCCTTGACCGCCGGGCTGCTCACCTTCTTGCTCTCCGGGCTGCTGGGGATGGTGCTGATGTATCGTCCGCTCGTGCCGGTGGAGGTGGCTTACCAGAACTTGCTGCCGGCCTTCGTGGGGTTGTTCGCCGTGCCCTGGATCATCCAAAATCTGCTGGCGCGGATTGAATTGCCCCCGCAGCACATCGCCCGTGACGTGGACGCTCCGGCGGGCAAAATCTTCCAAGGGACGGCGGCGGGCGTGTTGGGCGGCCTGTTCGCGGCCTTTTTCCCGGTGGTCACCGGCGGGATCGGCGGATTTCTGGCCGGGCACGCCACGGCCCAGCGTGATGAACGGGCTTTCGTC
>WFQZ01000170.1 GCA_015486785.1 Thermoflexales bacterium | reverse complement strand
GCTGGGGATCACGCTGGTAGGGCTGATGCTGTTCTTCCTGGGCGTGTTGGCGTCGGTGGTGGGCTATGCCGTGCTGGCCTCTCAACTCCCGCCCGTGGAGGAGCTTCGCGCCCGCGAGCCGGACTTCGCCAGCAGCCAGATTTACGACCGCGAAGGGCGGTTGCTCTACGAGATTTCCGATCCCAATGCCGGAAAACGCACCTACGTTTCCATTGATCACATCTCGCGCAACTTGCAGTTGGCGACCGTGGCCACGGAGGATCGCAACTTCTACACCCACGGCGGCTTTGACCCTATCGCCATCGCCCGCGCGGTGTACTACGCCTTGCTTGAACGGGAGGTCGTCTCCGGAGCCAGCACGATCACGCAGCAGGTGGCCCGCAACATCCTGCTCGACCCGGATGAACGCGCCGAACGTTCGGCCACGCGCAAGATCAAAGAGATCGTGTTGGCCGCCGAGCTGACGCGCCGTTACACCAAGGATGAAATCCTGGAAATCTACTTGAACAACAACAACTACGGGAATCGCGCCTACGGCGTGGACGCCGCCGCGCGGACGTACTTCGGCACGGATGCGGAGCATCTGACGCTGGGGCAAGCCGCGTTCCTGGCGGGACTGCCGCAGGCCCCGGCCTTGTACGACCCGTATCACGGCGGGCGAGATGCCGCGCTCAAGCGGCAAAAGGTGGTGCTCAGCCTGATGGAGGATGATGGTTACATCACGCAGCAGGACGCCGACCAGGCGGCAGCGGAGCTGGAGAACTACACTTTCCCCACCATCTACACCGACAAAATCCCCGCGCCGCATTTTGTGTTCTACGTCCGCCAGTGGGTGGAACAGCACTTCGGCGCGGACGCGCTGTACACCGGCAGCGGCCTGCGCATCCACACCACGCTTGACCCGCGTTTGCAGTCTATCGCCGAGGAAGAGGTGGCGCAGGGCGTGGCGCGATTGGCCGCCCGCCACGTGAGCAACGGCGCGTTGGTCGCCATTGAACCGGCCAGCGGCAACATCCTGGCGATGGTGGGCAGCGCGGACTTTTACAACGACGACATCGGCGGTCAGGTGAACGTCACCACCCGTTGCCGCCAGCCCGGCTCCTCAATCAAGCCGCTGACGTATCTCGCTTCCTTTGAGAAGGGCTGGACTCCGGCCACCATCGTGTGGGACGTGCCGACCACCTACACCGACACCGCCGGAAACGTCTACCGTCCGGTGAACTTCGACGGGAAATTCCGGGGCGATGTCTCCATCCGCGTGGCGTTGGCTAACTCGCTCAACCTTCCGGCGGTCAAGACGCTGGACTTTATCGGCGTGGATAGTTTGTTGCAGATGGCGGAGCGGCTGGGCGTGACTTCAATAGTTTCCCCGCAGCTCGAATGTCCCGATTACCCCTCGGATCACCGCCCCTTGTACGGCCTGGCGTTGACGCTGGGCGGCGGGGAACTCAAGCCGCTGGAGTTGGTGGGGGCGTATGCCACGTTGGCCAATGGCGGGATGCGCTTGCCGCCCACGCCCATCCTGTGGATTGAGGACAACCAAGGCAACATCCTGGTGGACAATCGCCAACGGACGGGCAAGCAGGTGGTGAGGCCGGAACTGGCCTATCTCATCACCAACATCCTCTCTGATACCAAGGCGCGTTGTCCGGCCTTCGGCTGCCCCAACAAGCTGGAGCTGGCCGACCGTCCGGTGGCCGCCAAGACGGGCAGCACCAACGATACCCGTGACGCCTGGACGGTCGGTTACACGCAGGACATTGCCGCCGGTGTGTGGGTGGGCAATAGCGACGATACCCCGATGGACGGCGTGCTCGGCTCAATGGGCGCGGCCCCGATCTGGAACGCTTTTATGACTCGTGCGCATCAAGGCATCCCGCCGCACCCGTTCCCTCGTCCGGCGGGCATCGTGGAACACGAAATTTGCACTTTTTCGGGCACCGAGCCGTCATCGGCTTGCCCGGAGCGGCGCACGGAGGTCTTCACCGTGGATAATCCGCCGCCGCCCGCCGACCAAGATTGGATTCGTCCGATGGAAATTGACGCCGTCAGCGGATTGCGGGCCGATGATTCGTGCCGCGACCACGTGATCACCAAAGTTATGCTGGTGCTGGATACGATCACCGATCCCGGCGGCATCAAGTGGCTCAAGAAGTGGGCCGCCGAGCATCAGATTGAGATCGCCCCGCAAAAGAGTTGCTCCGAAAATCCGGTGCGCCTCACGCAGCCGCTTGAAGGTGCGCAAGTGAGCGGTCAAGTGATGCTGGCGGGCACGGTCTCTTTCCCGGATTTCGAACACTACGATTTGTACTTTGGGATGGGGCACAATCCGCAGGGCTGGGGCTGGATCAGCGGGCCGCACCTGGCGGCAGTTCAAGCGGGGCCGTTGGGCGTGTGGGACACTCGCGGACTCCCGTCGGGGGAGTACACGTTGCGGGTGGTGGCCTATAATAAGGAAGGGGCGCACTTTGAGGCGCGGACAACCGTCACGCTGATCGGCCCCACGGCGACGCCCACGCTGCCGCCCACCGCCACGCCGCTCCCGACGGCCACGCCGACCGTCACACCGACGCCGTTGCCTACGGCCACACCCTTGCCGCCCACGTTCACCCCATCGCCTCCGCCGCCCACCTTGCTCCTCCGGCCCACGTTCACGCCCACGCAACCGGTCTCGCCTTTGCCGACGCCGACGCCTTAGGGCGAAGGTAAGTGCGCACCGCAAGAAGCGTGGAGGTGGCACCCAGGTACGACGCACTTCCAAAGTGGTCTCCTAGCAGGAGATGGAATGGATCCTAGTAGGAGATGGATCGGATCCTAGTAGGAAACGATGCGGATCCTACTAGGAAACGGATCGGATCCTACTAGGAAACGAAGCGGATCCTAGTAGGCCCTTGTGCTAGTTAGACCGTGAAGGTTGACAAAAAGTCCTCCAGTGGGTATATGATGTAGGTGATAAACCACAAACCAACTGGAGGACAACGATATGATAACCGATTTTGAAGATTATTGCACGCTTGTTTTCGTCATAGTGGATGACATCTGGAAAAAGATAGAGTCGTCGTTTCGGAGACCAGGGCCCGCGCCCAAATGCAGTGACAGTGAATTGATAGCCATAGTACTGATTAGCGAGAGTCGCGGATGGGATGTAGAGACAGAATTGCTTGACCATTGGAAGCCATACTTGCACTTGTTCCCGAATTTTCCAGAACGGAGTCGCTACAACCGACGACGACGGAACTTGATGTTCGCGATCAATCTGGTTCGCCAGGAACTTCTTAAGCAATTGGACCTTAGCCAAGATAGGCTCTGCGTGATTGACAGCTTGCCGGTGCCGGTTAAGAACTTTCACTCGGTTCCCGGATCGGGTGGGAACTGGGAAGCTTACGGAGCCACATTTGGCAAGGTGGCATCGAAGAAACAGACCATCTTTGGTTACAAACTGCATCTCTTGACAACCCTTAACGGTTTGATCCAGGACTTTGAACTTGCTCCCGCCAATGCTTCAGACGTGCAAGTGGGAGAGGAGCTGTTGTCGCAACATAACAACATCACGGCACTTGGCGACAAAGGATACGTCAGTGATGAGGTTGCGGACAGATTGCTAAAGCGTAATGGCATCCACCTTCTGGCTTTACGAAGGAAGAACCAGAAGCGGCAGTTGCCCAAATTCTTGACTCGTATGATTATCAGGGCCCGGCAGATCATTGAGACGGTCAATAGTCAATTAGCGGTGCAATTCAACATCGAGCGCAACTGGGCACACTCCTT